>DASUAX010000054.1:0-15216 GCA_035763525.1 Gaiellaceae bacterium | reverse complement strand
GGGCGCTCGTGCGCCGGCTCCCGGCGCTCCGGAAGCTCGCTCCCGAGCACCGATTCGAGCGTGCGCCGGAGCTGTGCCTTCAGGTCGTGCTCGACCCGGCGCAGCCGCTCGATCTCGGCGGCCGAGTGCTTGACCGACGTGCGCGCGTCGGCCTCGATGTCGGCCGCGCGGCGATGTGCTGCCTTGAGCAGGCCCTCGCACTCCGTGCGCGTCGACTCCCGCAGCTCGCGTGCGGTGCGCTGCGCCGTCGCGAGCAGCGTCCGCGTCAGCTCCTCACGGCCCTCGTGATCCTTCACCGTGGCGCGCAGGCGCGTGAGCTCGTCCATCAGCGAGCCGCTCCGCTCGTGCAGCTCGGTGCGGAACCGCTCGCGCTGCGCCTCCTGCAGGCTCGCGAACTGCTCGTCCCTGGCCGCGAGCTCTGCCTCGAGCTCCGCGACGCGGTCCTTCAGCCACTTCTCGTCCTTCGCCCAGTTCTCGTGCCCGCGCATGGCCTGGCGATAGTCCCAGGCGATCCGCAGCAGGAGCTCGTCGACCGCCTGGCGCTGGTAGCCGCGCATGGCGATTGGAAGCTTGCTCGCGTTGATCTCTTCTGGCTTGATCGGCACGGCGCACTCCTTCGAACGAGGGATACGAAAGGTAGCGGCGGCCACTGCTTCGCGCCAGATGCGATCAACCAGGTTCGCTCCGACGAACGGCTGGGTACGAGCCGGAACGTGACAGAGACGCCGAAAGAACTCGCCGAGGAAGCCCAGCGCGGCCGCAGCGAGCGCACGCCCTGGCTGGCGCTCACGGGCGTGACGATGGCGGTGGCGGCGATCGTCCTCGCGATCCTCGTCGCGGCGCTCCTCGTCTACTACCTGGTCTGATCTACGCTGGGCCGATGGACCCGCTCAGCGTCTTCACTCCGGCGACGCGGGCCTGGTTCGAGCGGACGTTCGCGGCGCCGACGCCGCCGCAGGAGCGCGGCTGGCCGGCGATCGCCCGCGGCGGGCACGTCCTCATCCAGGCGCCGACCGGCTCCGGCAAGACGCTCACCGCCTTTCTCTACGCGCTCGACCGTCTGAGCGCCTCGCCGGGCGAGGGCCTGCGTGTCCTCTACGTCTCGCCGCTGAAGGCGTTGAACTACGACATCGAGCGCAACCTGCGCGGGCCGCTCGCCGGGCTCGAGTCGCGGGTGCGGGTCGCCGTCCGCACCGGCGACACCCCCGCGAAGGAGCGGCGCGAGCTGCTGAAGGAGCCGCCCGACATCCTGATCACGACGCCCGAGTCGCTCTTCCTGATGCTCACCTCGCAGGCGCGCGAGACGCTGGGGGATGTCGAGACATTGATCCTCGACGAGGTGCACGCAATTGCAGGCGCCAAGCGGGGGGCTCACCTCGCCGTGTCGGTGGAGCGCCTGCAATCGCTAGTTGAGCAACCCTTCCAGCGCATCGGATTGTCTGCGACCCAAAGACCGATCGAGGAGATCGGCAAGTTCGTGTCGGGGGGCACGCCGATCGAGATCGTCGACGCGGGCACGCGCAAGGAGCTCGACCTCGAGGTGGTCGTGCCGGTGGAAGACATGCGCGAGCTCGGCTCGACCGCGTCCCTCTCCTACCCGGTGCCGGCCGACGGGCAGGAGATGGACGCGGGCACCGAGCTCGGCACGCAGTCGATCTGGCCCTCGATCTACCCGGAGATCCTCCGGCTCGTCGAGGCCCACCGCTCGACGATCGTCTTCGTCAACAACCGTCGCCTCGCCGAGCGGCTCGCGCTCCGCCTGAACGAGCTCGCGAACGAGGGCAACGAGGGGACGCCGCGCGAGATTGCCCGAGCCCACCACGGCTCCCTCGCGCGCGAGCAGCGGATTCTCGTCGAGGAGGAGCTGAAGGCCGGGCGCATCCCGTGCCTCGTCGCCACCTCGAGCCTCGAGCTCGGGATCGACATGGGAGCGGTCGACCTCGTCATCCAGGTCGAGTCGCCGAAATCGGTCGCGCGGGGCCTGCAGCGGATCGGCCGCGCAGGGCACGAGCTCGGGGCGACCTCGAAGGGGCGCATCTTCCCCAAGTTCCGCGCCGACCTGCTCGAGGCGGCCGTCGTCGCGCGCGCGATGCGCGAGGGTGCGATCGAGGAGACCCGCATCCCCAGGAATCCGCTGGACGTCCTGGCGCAGCAGGTCGTTGCGATTTCGGTTGACGCCGAAATCGCTGGTGAGGACGTGTTCGCGCTCGTTCGGAACGCCTACCCGTTTCGCGACCTCTCGAGGGCCCAGTTCGAGAACGTGCTCGACATGCTCGCCGGGCGCTATCCGTCCGACGAGTTCGCCGAGTTGCGACCGCGCATCGTCTGGGACCGCACCGGCGGCACGATCCGCGCGCGCGAGGGCGCGCGGAGGCTGGCGGTGACGAACGCGGGGACGATCCCCGACCGCGGCCTCTTCGGCGTCTTCCTGGTCGACGGCGGCGGCCGGGTCGGCGAGCTCGACGAGGAGATGGTCTACGAGGCGCGCGCGGGACAGACGTTCCTGCTCGGCGCGTCGACGTGGCGGATCGAGGAGATCACGCGCGACCGCGTGCTCGTCTCGCCTGCGCCGGGACTCCCGGGTGCGGTGCCGTTCTGGAAGGGCGAGGGCGTCGGCCGGCCGTACGAGCTCGGCGAGAAGATCGGCGCCGCTTCGCGCGAGCTTTCGGCACTGAAGGAGGAGAAGGCGGTCGAGCGGCTGCGCGGCGAGTACCACCTCGAGGAGCGTGCGGCGCGCAACCTCCTCACCTTCCTGCGCGAGCAGCAGGATGCGACGGGAGCCGTGCCGTCAGACCGCACGGTGGTCGTCGAGCGCTTCCGCGACGAGATCGGCGACTGGCGCGTGTGCATCCTGACGCCGTTCGGCGGGCGCGTGCACGCGCCGTGGGCGATGGCGATCGCGGCGCGCCTGCGCGAGGCGCACGGGATCGAGGCGCAGTCGATCTGGTCGGACGACGGCATCGCGCTCCACTTCCCGGAGGCGGACGCGCCCCCGCCGACCGCGGATCTCGCGATCGCGCCCGACGAGGTCGAGGACCTCGTCGTCGCCGAGGTGGGGGACACAGCGCTCTTCGGCGCGCGCTTCCGCGAGAACGCCGGCCGCGCGCTCCTCATCCCGCGCCGGCGGCCCGGCGAGCGCACGCCGCTCTGGCAGCAGCGGCTGAAGGCGCAGTCGCTGCTGCAGGTCGCTCGCAAGTACGGCAGCTTCCCGGTGATCCTCGAGACGTACCGCGAGTGCCTGCAGGACGTGTTCGACCTGCCGGCGCTGCGGTCGCTGCTGCAGCGGATCGCGACGCGCGAGCTCGACCTCGTCGAGGTGGAGACGGCGTCCGCGTCGCCCTACTCCGCCTCGCTCCTGTTCGACTACATCGCGACCTACATGTACGAGGACGACACGCCTCCCGCCGAGCGGCGGGCACAGGCGTTGTCGCTCGACCGCGACCTGCTGCGCGAGCTGCTCGGCCAGGAAGAGCTGCGCGACCTGCTCGACCGCGACGCCGTCGAGGAGGTGGAGCGGCAGCTCCGCGGCGCGCCCACGTCGCCGGATGCGTTGCACGACCAGCTGCGGCTGCGCGGCGACCGCCGATCCGGCGAGTACGACGCTGAGCTGGCCGCGCCGCTACTCGAGGAGCGGCGCGCGGTGCTCGTGCGGATCGCCGGCGAGGAGCGCCTGATCGCCGCCGAGGACGCCGGCCGCTACCGCGACGCGCTCGGCGCGATGCCGCCTTCCGGGCTCCCGGATGTCTTCCTCGAGGGCGGTCCCGACTCGCTGCGCCAGCTCGTGCTTCGCTTCGCCAGGGGGCGCGGCCCGTTCACGACCGACGAGGCCTGCGGGCGGTTCGGCCGCGACGTGTCCTCCGTGCTCGCCGAGCTCGAGCAGGCGGAGCTGCTCGTCCGCGGCGAGCTCCGCCCGGGCGGTAGCGAGCGCGAATGGTGCGACCCGGACGTGCTGCGGCGGCTGCGGCGCGCGTCGCTCGCGGCTCTGCGCCGGGAGGTCGAGGCGGTCGAGCAGGATGCGCTCGCGCGGTTCCTGCCGGGCTGGCACGGCGTCGACCGGCGGGCGTCGCTGCGCGAGGCGCTCGTGCCTCTGCAGGGTTTGCCGTTACCTGTCTCGCTCTGGGAGGGTGAGGTGCTTCCACGGCGTGTCCCGAACTACCGGCCGGAGCACCTCGACGCGCTGACGGCCTCGGGTGAGGTGGTGTGGGTCGGCGCGGGGCAGGACCGGGTCGCGCTGTACTTCCGCGAGGACGCTTCGGCCCTCGGCCGGGTGCCCGCGGCGCCGCGGCCGGAGGGGCCGGAGCACGACGCGATCCGCGAGGCGCTGCGCGGCGCGCTCTTCTTCGACGAGCTGCTCCTCGAGTCGGGGCTGGACGAGGGCATCGCGCTGCCGGCGCTCTGGGACCTGGTCTGGGCGGGCGAGGTGACGAACGACGCGTGGACGCCGTTGCGGGCGGCGCGGCGGTTCGGCGTGCCGAAGCAGGAGCGGCGGCCGCGGCGCTTCTCGCGGCGGCGCGTGCAAGGGCCGACGGCGACGGCCGGCCGCTGGTCGCGCACCGAGCGGCTGTTTGCCGGGGCGCCTGACCGGCGCGCGCTCGCGGAGCTCCTGCTCGAACGGCAGGGCATCGTCACGCGCGACGGCGTGCGGGCGGAGGGGATCCCAGGCGGCTACGGCGCCGTCTACGCCGAGCTGCGTGCGCTCGAGACGCTCGGGCTGTGCCGGCGCGGCTACTTCGTCGAGGGCCTCGGCGGCGCGCAGTTCGCGCTCGGCGGCGCGGTCGAGCGGCTGCGCGAGCTGCGCGACCCGTCCCGGGAGCCGGAGGCGATCGTGCTGGCCGCAGCCGACCCGGCGCAGCCGTACGGCGCCGCGCTGCCGTGGCCGAAGCGTGCCGGCGCGCGTGCCGCGCGCGCGGCGGGTGCGTACGTCGTGCTGCTCGGCGGTGAGGCGGTGCTGTACGTCGAGCGCGGCGGCCGCTCGCTCGTGCCGCTGCGCGAGCCGGAGGAGGCGTGGCTGCGACCCGCAGTCGGCGCTCTCGTGGCGCACGTGCGCTCGGGGGCGCTGAAGCGGCTCGCGGTCGAGCGCTTCGACGGCGGGCCCGTCGTCGAGAGCGACGCGATGCCGCTCCTGGTGGAGGCGGGCTTCCTGGCGGGGCCGCGGCGGGCGGTGCTGCGCGCGTAGGGAACCCTGGTGTCAGGCACCTTCTCGCAGCTCGGCCACCACGTCCGCCGCCGGCCGCTCGCGTGCCTCCGCCAAGCGCGTCCCCGCCCACAGGTTGATCCGCTCCGCGTCGCCGGCGGCACGTGCCGCCGCGCGGAGCGGCGCCGTCAAGTGATGCACGTGCGGGTACGCCGACGGAGCGTCCGGGTGCTCCCGCATGAACCGGTTCACGATCCCGCGTGCGCGGCGGCCGGTGAACGCGCGCGTGAGCGCGGTCTCGCCGCCGCGCTCGAGTGCCTCGCGGTGCGGCACGCTCGTGCCGGCCTCGGGGCAGAGGAGGAACGCCGTGCCCGCCTGCACCGCCGCCGCGCCCGCCTCGCGCGCGGCGTCGGCGGTGGCACGGTCCGCGATCCCGCCTGCGGCGACGAGCGGCAGCCCGGTCGGCGACAGCGCGCGCAGCAGGTCGAGGAGCGGCAGGTCGCTCTCGTCTGCATCGTCGAACGCGCCGCGGTGACCGCCCGCCTCGATTCCCTGCGCAACGAGCGCGTCGACTCCCTCGAAGGCGCGCGCGTCGTCGACCGTCGCGACCGTCGCCCACACCTGCTTCCCCGCCGCGTGCGCCTTCCGCACGAGCTCGGGCGAGGGCGGCCCGAACGTGGTGGAGACGACCTCGACCGGTGCCGCGAGCACGACCTCGAGCTTCTCGGCGAGCCGGTCGTCGTCGAAGTGCGGCTCGCCCAGCTCTCCCTCGGCAGCGAGCTCGCGTGCGTAGGCCGCGACCGCCCGCTCGTCGACGGCTTGCTCGCGGAGGACGAACAGGTTGACGCCGAGCACGCCGCCGGTCAGCTCCCGCGCCTGCCGCAGCCGCTCCTCGAGCGCTTCCGGCGACAGATAGCCGCCGCCGAGGAAGCCGGCGCCGCCGGCGTTCGCGACCGCCGCCGCGAGCTCGGGCGTCGACGGCCCGCCGGCGAGCGGCGCGAGGACGACGGTCGGGATCACTCGCCGGCGAGCCTGTTGAGCACGGCTCCGAAGAGCATGTGCCGCCATGTCGCCTGCACGAAGGCAGGCGCGCTGAAGAGGGGCGCGAGCCCCGGCCCGCGGCGAGCCGGGTGGAAGCGGTCGGCGAGCGCGCCGAGCGGGAACAACGTGACGTGCTCCGCGAGCGCGAGCGGCACGGCGCCGATCCGCGCATGACGTCGGAGCTCGCGGTAGGCGAGCCCGAAGACTGCGCCGTTCCCCGCGTGCAGCGCGAGGCCGGCGACCGGCCACGCGCGCGAGCGCGTGACGAACTTGCCGAGGAGCGCGACGTCGGAGTAGTCGTGGCGGAGGAGACGGCGGTCGAGCGGCTCCGCCGCAGCCCAGACGAGAGCCGCGAGCGCGCCCGCCGAAGCCGCGCGCGTGCGCGTCATGCGAGCGCCGCCAGCGCGCCCGCCGGCTCGCGGTGACGGGTGGCGCGGCCGCCGACCAGCACGCGCGCCGGGACGTCCAGCTCGCGAAGCGCCGCCTCGAGCGTCGCAGCAGGCTCCGTCCGGGTCACGCTGAGGAGGATCGCAGAGGCGTCGAGCTCGCGCGCGAGCTCGACGGCATCCTCGACCGGGGTGTCGGGCCCGAGGTAGGCAACCTGCCAGCCGTTCGCGCGGAGGAGTACGGCCAGCATCAGCAGTCCGATCTCGTGGCGCTCGCCCGGCGCGCACGCGAGCACCGCGACCCCGCGGACGCTGCCACGGCGGTCGGCGAGCAGGCGGAGGAGCGCGGCGCGCACCGTGCTGCTTGCAAGGTGCTCCTGCGCCACCGTGACGTCGCCGCGCGCCCAGAGCTCGCCGATGTCGACGAGCGCCGGGCCGAGCACCTCGGCGAAAGCTGTTTCCGCCGCCAGCACCACGAGCGCCTGCTCGACCGCTGCGGTCACCGCGTCGAGGTCGCTGGCGCGCGTCCCGTCGACGATCGCCCGGCGCAGCTCGCCGCCGTCCGCCGAAGCGACCACGGACGCGCCGAGCAACTCGGCCGCCTCGCCGATCCGGAACCCCTCGGAGATGCGCGCCTTCAGCCACTCGACGCGGGCGACGTCGATCTCGGTGTAGCGGCGCTGGCCGCCGGGCGTCCGCGCCGGTCGCAGCACGCCGTAGCGCTGCTCCCACTTGCGGATCGTGTCGGGCGGCACGCCGGTGCGCCTGGTGAGCGCGGCGATGTTCAGCGTCGCAGTCATGACGCTGAACGGGATCCTGCCCCGACGCGTTAGCGTCCAAAACGTGCCGGAGGGCGACACGCTCCACCGCGCGGCGCGCCGCCTGCAGGCGCTCGTCGGCCAGCGGATCGAGGCCGAGTCGCCGCACCCGCGCGCCCGTGCGGAGGGAGTGGCCGCGCGGATCGACGGCCGCACGCTCGAGTCCGTCGAGGCGATCGGCAAGAACCTCCTCTTCCGTTTCTCGGACGGCGTCGTCCTGCGCTCGCACCTGCGCATGTCCGGCCGCTGGTCGGTGCGGCCACGTGGCGAGCACCGTGCCGGGCGCCCGTGGCTCGTCCTACGCGGCGACCGTGCCGAGGGCGTCCTCTGGAACGGGCCGGTGCTCGAGTTGCACGCGCGTGCGCTCGCGCGGCTCGGGCCGGACATCCTCGAGCGCCCGCCGCGCATCGACGACATGCTCGCGCGTCTGCGTCGCGCCGACGGCTCGCGGTGGCTCGGCGAGGCGCTCCTCGACCAGTCGCTCGTCGCCGGCATCGGCAACATGTGGCTGGCCGAGGCGCTGTGGGAGGCGCGGCTCTCGCCGTGGCGGCGGCTGCACCACGTCAGCGAGGACGAGCGTCGGCGCGCGCTCGAGCACGCCGCTTCTCTGATGCGCGAGTCGGTGGATGCAGGACGGTCGTCGCGCCGCGTCTATCGCCGTGCCGGCCGGCCGTGCCCGCGCTGCGGGACGGCGATCCGCTCGTGGGGGCAGGGCGACGACAACCGCACCGCGTACTGGTGCCCGTCGTGCCAGGCAGGGATGGAACCCCGCGGCGCGTAGTTGTGCTGCGTGCTGCGGGCACCGCACCTGTACGAGTCGCTTCGCGCGTTCTGCCTCGCGGCGTTCGCAGCGGAGCGCGGCGCGCAGGTGCCGTTCGCGTTCGAGGAGCACGCGACCCGCGACGGCCCGTCGCTCTACGAGTACCGGCCGCTCGTGCGCGGCTTCGTCGAGGAGCAGGCGCCGACGCTGCGCCGGCTGCCCGACACGCGCAACGCCGTCGACGACCTGAAGCGTGAGCCCGCCGCGGCGATCTTCGCGCGCGCCCACGCCGGTATCGCCGAGACGAACGAGGACGCGCTCTTCCGCTCGATCCTGCTGCCGATGCTGACGTGGACGGCTGAGCGCTGCGGCGGCTTCGACTGGCGGGACGAAGCCTTCGACGCGGCGTACGGCGACCTCGAGCACACGCTCTTCGGCTCCTCGCGCACGTACGTCGCGCTCGCTCCCGTCGTCGGGCTCTCGGCGTCCTCCGACGCGGACCTCGGCGACGGCCTGCGGCTGCGACCCGTCGTGAGCGGCGAGATCTCGCAGCTCTGGCCCGAGGCGCAGGGGCTGATGCCACCCGAGTTCGGGCGCGACGTCGACCGTCTGCTCGTGCTCGAGCTCCGGCGCGAGCTGGGCGCGGACGAGTCGGAGCCGCCGGACGCCGCCGCAGAGCTCGCCGACGCGGTCAGTGCGCTGCGGCTCGCGACGGCGGGCGCGATCGCCGCAGGGCCCGTCGTCTTCGAGCGGCTCGACTTTCGCCCGCTGCGAATCGCGCCGCTGCTGCCGATCGCAGCGACGCAGCCGCGCGGCGAGCCGACGCGCCTCGACAGGGTGCGCGCGGCGCTGGCCGCCGAGCTGCGCGACCGGCTAGTCCTCGCGGACTCGGATCGCGAGCTCGGCGAGGCGCTCGACCGCTGGGAGCTCTCGCTCTTCTCCGAGGAGCCGTTCCGGTCGGCGCAGGTGCGCGAGGCGATGGGCTGCCTGCTCGGCGGCGACGACGGCCCGTGGGCGGCCGCGATGCGCACGGCGGTGCTGCTGACGGAGAAGACGCAGGACAGGGCCGACCTCGTCGCGGCGCTGCGCGAGGAACGGCTCGGGCGGGTCGCGCGCGACGCGGCGCGCCAGGCGCTTGTCGAGACGCTCCGCCACGGCGCGCGGGCGCAGCTCGTCGAGGCGCTCGACGACACACTGCTCGGGTTGCGGCCGCGGCCGCACTCGGCGCTGCGCGTGGTCGCGTAACCCCGCCCGCTCTCAGAGGTTCTTGAACCTGCAGGTGGTGCGGAAGTACTTGCCGACCGCGTTCAGCGGCGGCGCGACCGCCTTCACGCGTGGCAGGAGGGACGGGATGAACTTCACCATCCCGGCCGGCTCCCAGTTCACCTGCTTGAAGTCGGCGATGACGACGTTGACGAAGGCGAAGACCTTGCGGAGGTTCACCTTCATCGGGCCGGTCGCGGCGCCGAGCAGCGCGGGCTCGTTCTTCTGGATCGTCAGGTAGATCGCCTTCACCTGCGCCGGCGTGAGCGTGCGGTTCGCCGTGATCGAAGCGGAGCGGACGATGTCCTTCGCGACGCCCTTCGCGACCGAGCAGAGGCTGGCCGCGCGCGCGTCGGCCGCCTG
This sequence comes from Gaiellaceae bacterium, assembly GCA_035763525.1. GTDB lineage: Bacteria > Actinomycetota > Thermoleophilia > Gaiellales > Gaiellaceae > PALSA-600. The sequence continues at coordinate 5,451 of DASUAX010000054.1, read as the reverse complement.
CGTGGGCGGTGCGGCCGTCGCGGCGTCGAGCGCGAGGACTGCGACGGCGGCGGCGAGCGCTGCGGCGGCGCGTGTCCGATTGGGGGTGGATCACGTTCGACCTCCTGGGCTCTCCCTGTGCCTGCGCCGCCGCGGACGATCTCACGTCTGCGGCGAGCTTGCAACGACCGGCACGTGCCCTGCGAATCTCGGGGTGGGCGGTTGAAGGAATGCAGTGGATCAACCCGAAAAGGCGCTGCACATGGGTCTTGCGCGCCTCCTCCCGCGTCCCAACGTTCGCGCCGCGGGCGCGGCGGCGCCCGCCGAGACGCGGGTGATCGTGCTCGCGAACCAGAAGGGCGGCGTCGCGAAGACGACGACCACGCTCAACCTCGGCGTCGCGTTCGCGGAGCAGGGGCACCGCGTGCTGCTCGTCGACCTCGACCCGCAGGGCAACCTGACGATGTCGCAGGGGCTCGACCCGGACGCGATCGAGCAGTCGATGTTCGACGTGCTCGTGCACCGGCTGCCGATGGAGCAGGTGATCGTCTCGCGCGAGGTCGACATCGCCGTCTCGTCCATCGATCTGGCCGGCGCGGACATGGCGCTCTCGAGCCAGATCGGCCGGGAGCGCGCGCTCGAGAAGGCGCTGGCGCCCGTCAAGGATCGCTACGACTACATCCTGATCGACACGCCGCCGTCGCTCGGCCTGCTGACGGTGAACGCGTTCGTGGCCGGAACGGGCGTCATCGTCCCGGTTCAGACCGAGTACCTGTCGCTGCGCGGGCTGGTGCAGCTCGAGAACACGCTCGCGATGGTGCGCGAGAACCTGAACCCGCGCATCGAGATCGTCGGGATCGTCCCGACGATGTACGACCGCCGCGTCACGCACTCGCGCGAGGCGGACGAGATCCTGCGCGAGAACTTCGGCGACCTGGTCTACAACACGCGGATCAAGAAGACCGTCCGCTTCGCCGAGGCCCCGGTGAAGGGCTCGTCGGTGATCGCGTACGAGCCGACCGGCGAGGCCGCCATGATGTACCGCGACCTGGCGAAGGAGGTGCTCAGTGGCGAGAAATCGCGCCAGCATGCGTGAAGGCCCGCTCGCAGAGCTCTTCCGCGCGACGGAGGCGGCGCAGCGAAAGCAGCAGCACGAGCAGCAGCAGCTGCCGACCGAGCCTGCGGCGGCGCCGGCTGCCGCGCCCGCGCCGGTCGCCGAGGAGGTACCGCCGGAGCCCACGCCCATCCGGGCGGTCGCTCCGGCACCCGCAGCCGAGCCGCCGGCCGAGGAGCGCAGGCCGCTCGCGCGCTGGCTCGAACCGCTGCCCGACCAGCCGGCACGGCTCGAGCGCGGCCGCGACAGCGCCTCGTACCTCGCCGTGATCCGTGTCGTCGGGGTCGGGGGCGCCGGCCTGAACGCGGTCGACCGGATGATCGACTCGGGCATCACGCAGGTCGACTTCGTCGCGGTCAACACCGACATCCAGCAGCTGCAGATGAGCGACGCGACGACGAAGATCCACATCGGCAGCGAGCTGACCGAGGGGCTCGGCTCCGGCGCCGACGCCGAGATCGGCAGGCGCGCGGCCGACGACGCCTACGACACGATCAAGCGCACCCTGCGCGGCTCCGACATGGTCTTCGTGACCGCGGGGGAGGGCGGCGGCACCGGCTCGGGCGCTGCGCCCGTGGTCGCCCGGGTCGCGCGGGAGCTCGGCGCGCTCACCGTCGGCATCGTGACGATGCCGTTCAAGTTCGAGGGGACGCGCCGCCGGAAGGTCGCCGACGAGGGGCTGCAGGCGCTGCGCGAGGCGTGCGACACGCTGATCGTCGTGCCGAACGACCGGCTGCTCGAGGTGCTCGACAAGGGAACGTCGATGCTCGACGCGTTCCGGATCGCGGACGACGTGCTCCGCCACGGCGTCCAGGGCATCTGCGACCTGATCACGAACCCGGGCCTGATCAACCTCGACTTCGCCGACGTGCGCACGATCATGGCCGAGTCGGGCTCGGCGCTGATGGGGATCGGCTACGCGACGGGCGAGAACCGCGCGAAGGAGGCGGCCGAGCGGGCGCTCCGGAGCCCGCTGATCGAGACCGAGATCACGGGCGCCCGCGGCATCCTGCTCTCGATCGCGGGCGGCAACGACCTCACCCTCTACGAGGTGAACGAGGCGGCCGAGGCGGTGCGCGAGGCGTCGACCGACGACACGAACATCATCTTCGGCGCGACGATCGACGACCGGCTCGAGGGCCAGATGTGGATCACCGTCGTCGCGACGGGAATCGGCGGCCGGTCGGCGCGCCGCGGGCTCATTACCGCCGGGCCGGGCGAGCTCGAGACGCCGGCGTTCCTGCGCGACCTGTAGCCGCGACTCCTCAGACCAGCGCGGAGACGACGAAGCCGACGACCGCGGCGATGCACGCGGAGCCGCCGACCACGGCGACGCGCGAGACGGCGCGGCTGACGCGCGGGCTCGGCTCGACGAGGTACGCGACCCCGAGCGAGCCGCAGGAGACGCTGACGAGCGTCTCGACGCCCTGGATCGCGAGGCCGACGGCGAGCGCCTGCGTCGTCCCGATGCCGCGGCTCGCGAGCGCGACCGCGACGGCGCCGCTGCCGATGCCGATGCTGCCGGGCGTCAGCGGGATCGCTCCGGCGAGGTCGAGCGCGGGGAGGATGACGAGCGCGGCGAGCAGCGGGTGCGGCAACCCGAGCGCCGAGGCGGCGGCGACTGTGCCCGCGAGCCGGGCAAGCTGCATGCCCGCCGTCCACGCGACCACGGCCGCGAGCGCGCGCGGGCTCCGGACGAGCGCGGCGATCCCCGCGAGCAGCGTCGCGAGTCGCGGATGCCGCCTGATGCGGCTCGAGGCGGTCGCGGCGAGCGCGACGCACGCGGCGCCTCCGACGAGCAGGAACACGGGCCAGAGCGGCACGGCTCCGGTCGCCGAGGCGACGACCACGACCGAGGCGAGCGTGAGCGAACGGGTCGCGGTCAGCGCCGCATAGGCGCCGCCCGCGGTCCACAGGCGCCCCGGCGAGTCGATCGCGCGCGACCAGAGCGCGATCTTGACGGCGTCTCCCAGCTTCGCGGGCGCGAAGGCGTTGACGAGCGAGCCGACCGCGAGCCGCGCCGCCGCCTGGAACGGCGGGATCCGCGCACCCGCGCTCGCGAACGCGGCGCGCCAGGCGGCAACCGTGCACAGGAACGCCGCCAGGAACGCGGCGAAGGCGAGGGTCAGCCAGGGACGGCTGGCGCCGCCGAGCACGTCGAGCGCCTCGCCGACGTGCCCGCCGAGCTGCGGGCGCACTGCGAGCAGCGCGAGGAGCAGCACGACGGCGCCGACGGAGAGGGCAATGGCGTGGCGGGTGGGCTTCATCTGGGCGCGCTCATCCCTTACGACGCATAAATCGTGCGGCGAGTTGGTGCGGAAACCGTGAAGATCGGAAGTGAGATGCACGTGAGCCACACATCGGCCGAAACGGGCTCCGGGTGAAGGGGGCGATCGCCGCCGGGCATCCGGTGACTGCCGGGGCGGGCGCGCGCGTCCTCGAGGAGGGCGGGAACGCGGTCGACGCGTGCGTCGCGGCGGCGTTCGCGGCCTGGGTCGCCGAGAGCCCGCTCACCGGCCCGGGCGCGGGCGGGTTCGCGCTCGTCGCGCCCGCGGACGGTTCGCCGCCGCGCGTCGCCGACTTCTTCGTCGCCACCCCGGGCGTCGGCCTCGCGGGGGCCGCGGGCGGCGAGATGCACGCTATCGACGTCGGCTTCGGCGGCGACAGCGAGACGACGCAGGTGTTCCGGATCGGCGGCGCGTCGTGCGCGGTGCCCGGCACCGCCGCCGGCCTCGAGTCGCTCCACCGCGCGTACGGGACGCTGCCGTGGGCCGAGGTCGTCGCGCCGGCGGCAGAGCTGGCGCGGGCGGGGGTGGAGCTCTCCCGGCCGCAGGCGCACCTGCACGCGATCCTCGACCTGATCCTGCGTCACACGGCCGAGGGACGGCGCGTGTACAGCCGGCCGGACGGGTCGCGCCTGCAGCCCGGCGACGTCCTGAGGCTCCCCGACCTCGCCGACACGCTCGACCGGATCGCAGCCGACGGGACGGCCGTCCTCTACTCGGGCGAGCTCGCGACGGCGATCGCGACGACGGTCGCCGAGGGAGGCGGCCGGCTGACGCAGGAGGACCTTGCCGCCTACGAGGTCCTGTGGCGGGAGCCGGTGCGGGCCCGCTGCCTGGGCCACGAGGTGGTGTCGAACCCGCCGCCCTCGTCGGGCGGGATCCTGATCGTCTACGGGCTCGCCCTGATCGAGCGCCTGGGCGCAGCGTCGGCGCAGGGCAGCGCCGAGGCGATCGCCGCGCTCGCGGGCGTGATGCGTGAGCAGACGCGCGTCCGCGACGACGTCTTCGCCGCAGCGCTCCACGACGGGACCCTGGAGGCGCGCCTTCTCGACGAGGGTGCGGTCGCGGCGGCCGCCGCGCGCATCGCGGGCGGGGAGCCGGGCCTGCCGGAGCCGGCTCCGGCCGGAGGGACGACGCACGTCTCCGTAGTCGACGCCGACGGGAACGCCGCCTCGCTCTCGTCGTCCACCGGCTCCGGCTCCGGCGTGATCGTCCCGGGAACCGGCATTCACCTGAACAACATGCTGGGCGAGTACGACCTCGTCGCCGGCGCGCCGGCCGAGAGTGGGCACCGGTTGACGAGCATGATGGCGCCGACCGTCGTCCTCGGGCCGCACGGCCCCCGGGTCGTCGTCGGCAGCGCAGGCTCCGTGCGGCTTCGCGGCGCGATCATGCAGGTGATCGTCAACGTGATCGGGCACGGGCTGGGCGTCGCGGCCGCGATCGACGCACCGCGCGTCCACGTCGAGGACGCCCACGTGCACTGCGAGGGCGGCTTCGAGCCGGCGGAGCTCGACCGGCTCGAGTCGTGGGGCTACCACGTCGTCCGCTGGCGGCGGCACAACCTGTACTTCGGCGGCACGAATGCCGTCGAGATCCGCGACGACGGCACGCTCGCCGCCGCCGGGGACGCGCGCCGCGGCGGGGACGGGCTCGTCGTCGGCTAATCACGCCGGCTGTGGGGGCAAAGACGCTCGCGCAGCCGACGTGTCCTGAAGGAGCCGTGCCCCTCCTGGACATCTTGCGGCGCAGTTCAGGCCTCGCTACACCTGTCGTACGACCCCGAAGTAGCTCAACTGGTAGAGCGATCGCCTGGTGTGGCCCCGGTTTTGTGAGCGCTGGTTTCTAGACTCGGGCGGCCTTGAGTGAAGGAGGTCGTTCGTGGGACGGAGGGGCTATTCGCCGGAGTTTCGCCGCCGCGCACTTGATCTTGTGGCGGCGGGGAGGCCGGTGGTCGAGGTTGCGCGGCTGCTCGAGGTGAGCGTGCACTCGCTCTATGCGTGGCGGCGGCAGGAGCAGATCGATCGCGGTGAGGCGCCGGGGTTGAGCTCGGCGGAGCGGGAGGAGCTGCGG
>DASUAX010000053.1:0-17084 GCA_035763525.1 Gaiellaceae bacterium | reverse complement strand
AGGAGCTCGAGAAGCTGCGGGACGATCTCACGCGCACCGTCGAGTCGCGCTTCGCCGAGACGTTCGCCGCGGTCGAGAAGCACTTCCACGACGTCGCGTCGACGCTCTTCCCCGGCGGCGAGGGGCGCCTGCGCCTCACGGAGTCGGAGGAGGAGGACGAGGAGCCCGGAATCGAGGTCGAGCTGCGCCCTGCCGGCAAGCGCGTGACGCGGCTGTCGCTCCTCTCGGGCGGCGAGAAGGCACTGGGCGCGATCGCATTCCTGTTCTCGCTCTTCCTCGCGCGACCGAGCCCGTTCTATCTGCTCGACGAGGTCGAGGCGGCGCTCGACGACACGAACATCGGCCGCTTCACGGAGCTGCTGCGGCGGTACGCGGATCGCGCGCAGTTCATCGTGATCACGCACCAGAAGCGAACGATGGAAGCGGCGGACGTCCTCTACGGCGTCACGATGGGGCCGGACGGCGTCTCGCAGATCGTCTCGCGCAGGCTGCCGCGCGAGGAGGAGGTTGCGCAGACGGCGTGAAGGCGTACGCATGAGCGATCATCGGCGTAGGCTCGGCGGAGCCGCAAAGCAGCGAGGCGCCGGCTCTGCCGGTGCCGGAGCGGACATCTGTTACGTGGAGCGCGTGCAGACGATGCTGCGCGCGCAGGGTGTGGAGACGTGGGTGTTCGGCGGCTGGGCCGAGGAGCTGCGCGGGCTGATCCGGCCGCGCGACCACGCGGATCTCGACCTCCTCTACCCGGCGGAGTCGTGGCAGGAGGTCGACGCGCTCGATCTCGACTGGATCGAGGGCAAGCGCCTCCCGTGGAAGCGCGCGTTCGCCCAGGAGGCGGTGATGGTGGAGCTCTTCCTGGTGCAGCACGACGAGCAGGGCTGGTACACGGCGCTCGAGCGGCGCGTGCACCGCTGGCCCGACAACGTGCTCGCGTCGAACGGCCACCTGCGCGTCGCGTCGACCGCGGCGCTCGCGAGCGTCCGGCACAGCTACCGCGTCGACGCGGCGGCCTAGCGCCTCTTCCGCGGCCGCGCGGGCTTCTTGCGCGACATGTGCTCCCAGGAGTCCTCGAGCCGGCCGGCGAGCTCCTCGTCGTCGACCGCGTCGAGGCGCACGAGCACGGCCTCCCAGCCGAGGTAGTGCGGCGTGACGAAGTACGCGTCCGGTCGCGCCTGGATCAGCAGGTCGCGCTCCTCGTCGGGTGCCCGCGTCACGATCGCGCCCTCGACCCGCCCGGTGTTCACGAACGGCCTGCCGTTCACCTTGAAGCACGGCTGCCCGTAGCTCGTCGCCTCCTCGGCGCCCGGCAGCGCGAGCGCGATGCGGCGCACGTCGTCCCACGTCGGCACCGCCGGACCGTAACCTTTCAGCATGCGCTTCGCGGCGACGATCGCAATCGTGCTCCTGGTCGGCGCGGCCGCGGGTTGCGGCGGGGGAAAGAAGGCGGCGACGACGACCACCGCCGCCACGCCTGCCGCGCAGAAGGCAGAGATCAGGCAGGTCTGGGAGCGCTTCTTCGCCGGCACGACGTCGGCGTCCGACAAGGAGCAGCTGCTCGAGAACGGCTCCCAGTTCTCGGACGCGCTCGCGGCGGCGGCCAAGTCGCCGTTCGCGAAGCAGTCGGGCGCGCGGGTGAGCAGCGTGACGCTGACGGGGCCCGCGAGGGCGAAGGTCGTCTACGCGATCCTCCTCTCCGGCAAGCCCGTCCTCTCGCACCGGCAGGGGACGGCGGTGAAGGAGGACGGGGCGTGGAAGGTCGGCGTCGCGAGCTTCTGCCAGCTGCTCACCCTGCAGGGCGGCGGCATGCCGAAGGTCTGCGCGAACCTCGGCTGACGGGCCGCGCGCGCCGCGCCGCGACGCCGCTGACGACGGCCGCAGCGAAGATCAGCGCCGCGGAGGTGAGTAACGCGGTCCGCAGCCCGGCGTGGAACGCGCCGTAGGCGGCGTCGATCACCTTGTTGACGATCGGGCCGTAGCCGGAGCTCGACGCGGGCGCATTGCCGCCGCTCGGGATCGTCCCGGTCTTGATCGCGTCGATCACGATCGATTGAAAGTTGGCCGGGATTCCGAGCGCGTGCAGGCGGTCGGCGAGGTCGGACGTGAGGTGCGCGTTCACGAGGGCGCCGAGCACGGCGACGCCGAAGACGGCCCCGAGCTGCCGCGTCGTGTTGGTCGCCGACGCCGCCATGCCGGAATGCGCGGCCGGGACGACCGAGAGAACGGCCGAGGTCACGGGCACGAGGGCGATCCCGAAGCCGATGCCGGCGACGGCGAGGCTGACCGCGAGCGGGCCGAAGCTCGGATGCGCCGGCAGGAACCGCACCGTCAGCAGGATCCCGACTGCGGCGACGAGGCAACCGGCGGACATCGGCGCTCCCGGCCCGCTTCGCGACGCCCAGCGCCCGCCGGCCTGCGATCCGGCCACGAGCGCGACCGCCATCGGCGCGAAGATCGCCGCGGCTCGGTAGCCGGAGTAGCCGACCACCTCCTGGAGGTAGAGCGCGGTGAAGAAGAAGATCGAGAAGATCCCGAAGTAGAGGGCGAACGCGACCGCGAGCGCGCCGCCGAACGCCGGCTCCCTGAAGAAGCGGAGGTCGAGCATCGGTGCCGGGCTGCGCCACTCGGCCGCGAGGAAGGCGACGAGCGCGGCGAACGAGATCGCGAACAGCGCCAGGATCCACGACGTGGTGAAGCCGGCTGTCTCACCCTCGATGATCGCGAACGTCACGGCGCCCAGCGCGACGATCCCGAGCACGACGCCGGCCAGGTCGAAGCCGGGCCCCTCGGCGTCGGAGCTCTCCGGCACGAACCGGAGCGTCAGCGGGACGAGCACGGCCGCGAACGCGAGGTTGAACCAGAAGACGGCGCGCCAGCCGGCCGCCCCGACGAGAGCGCCGCCGACGACGGGGCCGGCGGCGAGCGCGACTCCCGTGACAGCGGCCCACGTCCCGACTGCGCGCGCTCGCTCGCCGCGGTCGGGATAGAGCTGGCGGAGGATCGACAGCGTCCCCGGTTCCGACGCAGCGGCGCCGACCCCCATCAGTCCGCGCGCGGCGATCAGCACGTTCGCCGACTGCGCCAGCGACCCGAGCAGCGACGCGAGCGCGAACACGATCACGCCGCCGAGCATCAGCCGCTTGCGGCCGAAGCGGTCGCCGAGCGTGCCGCCGGTCAGCATCAGCGCGGCGAACGTGAGCGCGTACCCGTTGACCACCCACTGCAGCTGCGTCACGCCGGTGTGCAGGTCGGCCTGCACGTCGCCGAGCGCCACGGCGACGATCGTCGTGTCGAGGAACGTCAGGAAGACGACGCAGCAGAGGACGGCCAGCGCTCGTCGGCGCTCCACGTGGTGAGCGTACGTGCGCGGCCGGTCGACCCGGCGCCGCTAACGTCCCGCGTCGTGGCGAGAAGCTGGGCGCAACTGCTGGGTGACGCCGACGCGCCGGAGGAGACCGCCGAGGCGCAGCGCGGCTTCTTCGGCCGGCTGCGCGAGTCGCTCTCGAAGTCACGGCGTGCGCTGACCGAGCAGATCCAGGTGGCGGCCTTCGACCCGCAGGACGACGCGTCGTGGGAGCGGCTCGAGGAGGCGCTGATCTACGCCGACGTGGGCGTGCGCGCGACGGCCGAGCTGATCAGGCGCCTCGAGGCGCGGCAGGACCTGACGGAGCTCGGCGAGGCGCTCGCCGAGGAGATCGCGGCGCTCTTCGGCGAGCCGCCGACGCTTGCCGTCGGCGACCGTCCGGCAGTGGTCCTCGTCGTCGGCGTCAACGGCACCGGCAAGACGACCACGATCGGCAAGCTTGCGAGCAGGCTCCGCGAGTCGGGGAGGTCGGTGACGCTCGGCGCCGCCGATACGTTCCGCGCCGCGGCCGAGGAGCAGCTCGAGATCTGGGCGGAGCGCGCCGGCGCCGCGTTCGTCGGCGGCGAGCGCGGGAGCGACCCGGCCGCCGTCGCCTACGACGCGGTCGGTGCCGACACGGACGTCGTCGTCGTCGACACCGCGGGCCGGCTGCACACACAGGCGAACCTGATGGACGAGCTGGCGAAGGTGCGGCGCGTGATCGCGGGTCGCCGCGAGGGCGCTCCGCACGAGGTCTTGCTGGTCGTCGATGCGACGACCGGACAGAACGGGCTGCAGCAGGCGCGGCTCTTCGACGAGGCGGTCGGCATCACCGGCGTCGCGCTGACGAAGCTCGACGGGTCGGCCAAGGGCGGCATCGCGGTCGCGATCGCGTACGAGCTGGGCCTGCCCGTGAAGCTCGTCGGCGTGGGCGAGGGCCTCGACGACCTGCGACCGTTCGACGCGAACGACTTCTCGCGGGCGCTCGTCGCGTCATGAAGCTCGTCGCCGCCGACACGCTCTCCTTCGCAGAGCTCGCCGACCTGTTCACGCGTGGGTACGAGGGCTACTACCTGCCGCTTCGCATCGACGAGCCGACGATGCGCTACATGGTCGAGACGTGGGACATCGACCTGGCGCGCTCGCGTGTCGCGCCGGGCGCCGGCGTCTGCAATCTCGGCGTCCGCGGCGACCGCGGCTGGATCGGCGGTCTCGGCGTCGTGCCGGAATCGCGCCGGAGCGGCGTCGGGCGGGCGCTGATGGAGGCGGTGCTCGAGCAGGCGCCGCGGGTCGTCACGCTCGAGGTGCTCGAGCAGAACGAGCCCGCGAAGCTCCTCTACGAGTCGCTGGGGTTCGAGCGGACGCGCGTGCTCGAGGTGTGGTCGCTCGCCGGGCAGCCGGCGGTCGAGGCGCGCAGTGTCGAGCCGGCGCCGCTCGGGCAGAGCGGGCTGCCGTGGCAGCGCGAGGACGGGTCGCTCCCGCAGGGGTACGAGCGGGTCGAGGTCGACGGCGGCGCGATGCTCTTCCGCGGCGCGACGGTCCTGCAGCTGCACGCGGTCGACGAGGACGCAGCCGCCGCGCTCCTCTCGCGAGGCGTCGCCCTCAACTACGTCAACGTGCCCGAGGGCGATGTCGCGATCGCCGCGCTCCGGCGTCTCGGCGGCGAGCGCACCGCGCGCCAGTTCGAGCTGGCGTTACGTCGCTGAGGAGCGCGCCCAGAGGTTGAGGTCGCTGTCGGTCGCGTGGCGATCGATCTCGGCGAGCTCGTCCGCCGTGAAGTCGAGTCGCGCGAGCGCGCCGAGCGAGTCCTCGAGCTGCGCGACGCTCGAGGCGCCGATCAGCGTCGAGGTCATGCGCGTGTCGCGGAGCGTCCAGGCGAGTGCCATCTGAGCGAGTGACTGGCCGCGGTCCGCTGCCAATCCGTTCAGCGAGCGGATCTTCGCGAGCGCCTCCTCGGTCAGCAGGTCGGGCGAGAGGGACGTGTTCGCGGCGGCGCGTGACCCCTCCGGGATCCCGTCGAGGTACTTCGAGGTGAGCATGCCCTGCGCGAGCGGCGAGAAGCCGATGCAGCCGACGCCGAGCTCGCCGAGCGTGTCGAGCAGCTCGGGCTCGATCCAGCGGTTCAGGAGCGAGTACGACGGCTGGTGGATGAGGAGCGGCGTCGCGAGCGCGCGCAGGATGTCGTACGCCTCGCGCGTCTTCGCCGGCGAGTACGACGAGATCCCGGCGTAGAGCGCCTTCCCGGAGCGCACCGCGGAATCGAGCGCGCCGAGCGTCTCCTCGAGCGGCGTCTCCGGGTCGAACCGGTGCGAGTAGAAGATGTCCACGTACTCGAGGCCCATCCGCGCGAGCGACTGGTCGAGCGAGGCGAGCAGGTACTTGCGGGAGCCCCATTCGCCGTACGGCCCCGGCCACATGTCGTAGCCCGCTTTCGTCGAGACGACGAGCTCGTCGCGATAAGGCCGCAGGTCGGAGGCGAGCACGCGGCCGAACGTCTCCTCGGCCGAGCCGTACGGAGGCCCGTAGTTGTTCGCCAGGTCGAAGTGCGTGACGCCGAGGTCGAAGGCGCGCCGCAGGATCGCCCGCGACCTCTCGAGCGGCCGGTCGCCGCCGAAGTTGTGCCAGAGGCCGAGCGAGATCGCGGGGAGCTTCAGCCCGCTGTCTCCGCAGCGCCGGTACTGCATCGCGGCGTAGCGCTCGTCGGCAGCCGTGTACGGCACGGGGGAATCTTAGGGTTGCCGACACGCCCCAACCCTTGTAGCGTCGGTCACATGACAATCAGCGAATTCCTGCTCAGGCTCGCCGCCGACCCGGATCTGCTCGAGCGCTTCCACGGCGATCCGCAGGGTGTCGCCGACGAGCTCGGCCTCGGCGGGGACGAGCGGCGGCTGCTCGGGGCAGGGCAGCTCGAGAACCTTCGCATCGAGATCCACGGCGAGCTTCAGGTCGGCGAGGAGGCGGCGATGATCTTCTGGCTGCACCACCTGCCGGCGATCCAGTGGCTGTTCAAGGCGCCTGACGACGCCGCCTGACGACCCGCCGCCGCGCAGCGGCGCGCTGACCGTCGTCGGCACCGGCATCCGCATCGGCGTGCAGCTCACGCCCGAGAGCCGCGCCGCGATCGACGCTGCCGACGAGCTCCTGTTCGTGAACGCCGAGCCGCTCGGCGACCGCTTCATCGCGTCGCTTCACCCGCGTGCGCGCAGCCTCGCGTCGCTGTACCGGCCGGGAATCCCACGCGAGGAGGTGTACGAGGCGATCGTCGAGGCGGTCCTCGAGCCGGTGCGGGCCGGCGCGCGCGTCTGCGCGGCGTTCTACGGCCATCCGGGCGTCTTCGTGCGGCCGTCGCACGAGGCGATCGCGCGGGCGCGGGCCGAGGGTCATGCCGCGCGCATGCTCCCGGCGGTCTCGGCGGAGGACTGCCTGTTCGCCGACCTCGGCGTCGACCCCGCCTCGCACGGGTGCGCGAGCTACGACGCCACGACCTTCCTCGCGCGCCGTCGCCCCGTCGACACCTCCGCCGCGCTCGTGCTGTGGCAGGTCGCCGCCGTGCTCGAGTCGCGCGCCGTCGCTCCCGGGGCGCACGGAGGCAACCTCGACGTGCTCGCCCGGCGGCTCCTCGAGCTCTACCCGCCGCAGCACGAGCTCGTGCTCTACGAGGCGTCGCCGTTCCCGGCGGCGGAGGCGCTCGTCGACCGACTGCCGCTCGCTGCGCTGAGCGAGGCGCGGCCGACGCCGCAGGCGACGCTCTACGTGCCGCCCGTCCTCACCGGCCCCGCCGCCCGAACGCCCACCAGGTGACCCTTGGCGAGGTAGAGAGCGGCTGCGCGCGCGGCTGCCTCGCCGGCCTCCGGCAGGCGCCCTGCGGCCTCGAACGCGTCTCGCAGGCACAGCAGCGCGTCCGCGTGCAGGGTGACGGCGTCCGTGTCCTCCGCAATCGCCACCGCCTCGCTCGAGAGCGCGACCGCCTCGCCGGGCGAGACGCGCGCCAGCGCGGTGCGCCACTGCACCTGCGAGATCAGGTCGATGGCCGGCGCGTCGCGACGGCTTCGCTCGGCCCACGTGCGGGCCTCCTCGTCGCGGTCCTGCACGTGGAGCGCCGTCGCGAGCAGCGACGCGACCGTCGCGAGCGTGCCGTGGTCGCCGATCGACTCGAGCGTCCGTGCCGACGCCCGCAGCTCGCGCTCGGCGGCGGCCGCCTCGCCGGCGAGCAGCTCGACGAACGCGGCGTAATAGCGCTGCACGGCCAGCAGGCGCGCGCGGCCGAGCTCCTGCAGCAGAGCGTGCCCCGCCTGGTACTCGTGCCGTGCCTCGTCGAACCGGCCCGCCATCGCGTGCAGCGCCGCCGAGACGCCACGGATCACCGCGTCGTCACCGCCTTCGGCGCGCAGCACGTCGCAGCGGGCGAGCGCCGTGTCGACGTCCGCCGGGCCGAAGACGAGGCTCCGGACGGCGAGCACGAGCAGGTCACCGACATAGCGCTCGCCGCTCCGGCGCGCATGTCTCAGCGCGTGCTCGAGCGACTCGCCGAGCTCGTCGATCCGACCACGCACGTAGTCGTGGATGACGATCACGAGCCACGCCCGCGCGATCGCCCCGTCGTCTCCCGCCGCCTCGAGCACCGGCAGGGCCTCGTGTGTCGTCGAGATCGCGGTCTCCACCCAGCGCATCGGGCGGACGGGGAAGTCGACGTGCAGCAGCTCGATCTTGGCAAGCGCGCGCAACACGGGGTCGTCGAGTGCCTCGGCCTCGACCGCGGCGCGCTCGACGATCTCCTCCGCGCGGCCGAGCTCGCCCCGTTCGAGGAGCACCGGGACGAGGTCGAATCGCACCCGCACCCGCTCGCGGTCGAGGGGGACCGGCAGCGCGAGCGCCCGTTCGAGCAGCGACTCCGCCTCCGCGGGCTGCCCCCGGCCGAGCGCGGCTCGGCCGAGCCGGACGAGGGCTGCGAAGGTACGCGCGGCGAGCGGGTCGTCCGCGATCCCGAGCGCGCGCCTCGCCGCGTGCGCCTGCTCGAGGTGCCAGGCGGCGAGCTCGTCCGCCTCGCGTCGCGTCTCGGCCGTCGCGGAGTGGTCGAGCCAGTCGGCCAGCCGGAGGTGGAGGTCGGCGCGGTGCGCCTTCGGGAGCGACTCGTACGCAGCGTCGCGGATGAGCATGTGGCGGAAGCGGTAGTCGCCCTCGTACGGGCGAACGAGGTCCTTGCGCTCGAGTGCGGGCAGCGCCGCGAGGCCGTCCTCCCCGGCGAGCGCCGTCAGGGCCGCTGCCGAGAAGAAGCGACCTGCGACCGAGGCCGCCGCGAGCGTCGCCCGTTCCGCCTCGGGGAGGAGCTCGAGCCGCGCCGTGAGGAGCGCGTGGACGCTCGGCGGAACGGCGACGCCCACGCCCTCGTCGATCACCATCGCGACGAGCTCCTCGATGAAGAGCGGGTTGCCCTCGGCCACCTCGGTGATCGTGCGCCGTGTCGGCCCGTCGAGTGCGTCTCCCGCGAGCGCCTCGACCAACGCGTCGACCGGCTCCTCGTCCAGGGGATCGAGCATCAGCGTCGTCGCGTTCAGCTTCCCGCCGCCCCACCCTGGCCGCTCGTCCAGGAGCTCGGGGCGGGCGAGGCACAGGAGCAGCACGGGGACGTCCCGCACGGTGTCGGCGACGTGCTCCACGAGGTCGAGGAACGCGGGCTCGGCCCAGTGGATGTCCTCGAATGCGAGCACGAGCGTCCGGTCACGGGCCTTCGCCTCGACGACCCGCCGTAGCGCGTGTGCCGTCTCGTCGGGACCGGCGACCATCGTCCCGTCGCCGGCGGCCGCGCGCAGGATCTCGAGGTCGCCGCCGCCGACGCCGGGTACGCCGTGCAGCGAACGGAGGATCTCCCGGAGCGGCCAGTAGGTGATCCCCTCGCCGTAGGGGAGGCAGCGGCCGACGAGGACGCTCGTCCCGCGGCCGGCGGTCGAGGCGAGCTCGCGGGCGAGCCGCGACTTGCCGACGCCGGCGGCACCGAGCAGCGTGACGAGATGGCAGGAGCGGCGAGTCGCCGCGCGGACGAGCAGCTGGCGCAGGAGCACGAGCTCGCCGTCGCGGCCGAGGAGGGGCGTGTCGAAGCGGCGCGTGTGACCCGGGGCGTCCGGAACGACCGCGACCACGCGCCACGCCGTCGCCGTCTCCGCCTTGCCACGCAGCTCGAGCTGCTCGACCGGCTCCGCGACGACCGCGTCGCGCACGAGCTCGTACGTCGTCTCGCCGATCAGGATCTCGCCGGGCGTGGCGGCCTGTTCGAGGCGCGCCGCGACGTTGACCGCGTCGCCGGTGACGAGGGTGCGCGCGTCGCCGGTCACGACCTCGCCCGTGTTGACGCCGGTGCGAACCGAGAGCGGCGTCGGGAGCTCCGCGTTGAGGCTTCCGAGCGCCACGCGCATCTCGGCGGCCGTGCGCACGGCGCGCAACGCGTCGTCCTCGTGGGCCGTCGGGATGCCGAACACGGCCATCACAGCGTCGCCGACGTATTTCTCGACGGTGCCGCCGTGGCGCTCGATGACGGCGCTCATCCGCTCGAAGTAGCGGCCCATCAGCGCGCGCACCGCTTCCGGGTCTCGTGCCTCGCCGAGCGCCGTCGAGCCGACGACGTCGGCGAAGAGCACCGTCACCGTCTTCCTCGTCAGGCGCTCCATCCGCCGAGTCTAGGGCTGACGGGCGAAAAGGCCCAGCTACGATGCGCCGTCGTGTTCGACAGCCTGTCCGACAAGCTTCAGGGCGCGCTCGGCGACCTGCGGAAGAAGGGAAAGCTCGACGAGGAGTCGATCGGCCGCGCGATGCGCGAGATCCGCCTGGCGCTGCTCGAGGCCGACGTCAACTTCACCGTCGTCCGCGACTTCGTCGGCCGCGTGCGCGAGCAGGCGCTCGGCGACGAGATCCTCA
Organism: Gaiellaceae bacterium; assembly: GCA_035763525.1. Lineage (GTDB taxonomy): Bacteria > Actinomycetota > Thermoleophilia > Gaiellales > Gaiellaceae > PALSA-600. Next base: position 6,838 of record DASUAX010000053.1, on the reverse strand, counting down.
AGAGCCTGACCCCGGGCCAGCAGGTCGTGAAGGTCGTGCACGACGAGCTCACGCGCCTGATGGGCGAGGGCGAGTCGGGCCTCGCGTTCGGCAAGTTCACGGTCATCCTGCTCGCCGGTCTGCAGGGGTCGGGCAAGACGACCGCGGCCGCGAAGCTCGCGCTCCACCTGCGCAAGCAGGGACGCAAGCCGGGCCTCGTCGCCGCCGACCTGCAGCGCCCTGCGGCGATCGACCAGCTCGAGCAGCTCGGGAAGCAGATCCAGGTGCCCGTGTTCCGTACCGACACGAAGGATGCCGTCGAGGCGACGCGCAGCGGCATCGAACGCGCGCGCGAGGAGCGGCTCGACACGGTGATCGTCGACACCGCCGGCCGGCTGCAGATCGACGAGGAGCTGATGGACGAGCTCGTCGCGGTGCGCGACGAGGCGAAGCCGACGAACGTGCTGCTCGTCCTCGACGCGATGACCGGCCAGGAGGCGGTGAACGTCGCCGAGGCGTTCCACGAGCGGATCGCGTTCGACGGCGTGGTCCTGACGAAGCTCGACGGCGACGCGCGCGGCGGCGCAGCGCTCTCCGTCAAGGCGATCACCGGCAAGCCGATCAAGTTCGCGTCGACCGGTGAGAAGGTCGACGCGCTCGAGGTGTTCCATCCCGACCGGATGGCGTCGCGCATCCTCGGAATGGGCGACGTGCTGACGCTGATCGAGCGTGCCGAGGCGGCTGTCGAGGCGGACGAGCAGGCGGAGATGGAGAAGCGGCTCGCCGCCGGGCAGTTCACCTTCGACGACTTCCTGAAGGCGTACAAGATGCTCCGCCGGATGGGCCCGCTGCAGGGGGTGCTCAAGATGATCCCCGGTATGAAGGAGCAGATCGGCGACGTCGACATCGACGACCGGCAGCTCGGCCGCGTCGAGGCGATCGTGCTCTCGATGACGCCGCAGGAGCGCCGTTCGCCTATCGTGATCGACGGCAAGCGGCGCGTCCGCATCGCCAGGGGCTCCGGGACGACGGTCGAGCAGGTGAACCAGCTGCTCGAAGCCCGGAAGCAGATGGAGAAGATGATGAAGCAGCTGGGCCGGGGCAAGATGCCGGGCCTCCCGACCCAGGGCGCGGGAAGCGGCGGTTCCGCCACGCGGAAGCCGAGCTCGAAGCGCAAGAAGAAGAAGGCTCGGCGCTGAAAGGGAGCGTATGGCAGTCAAGCTGAGACTCACCCGCGTGGGCTCGAAGAAAAACCCGATCTACCGCGTCGTCGCCGCGGATGCGCGTGCGCCTCGTGACGGGAAGTTCCTCGAGATCGTGGGGCGCTACAACCCCCAGACCGACCCGTCCACCATCGACCTCGACGAGGCGAAGGTGAAGGACTGGCTCGGGAAGGGCGCGCAGCCGACCGACGCCGTCGCGAAGCTGCTGAAGATCCAGGGCATCTCGAGGTAGCTCGCTCACGTGACCGAGCTGCTCGCGTACCTGGCACGCGAGCTCGTCGACGATCCGGAGGCGGTTCGCGTCGAGGAGGAGGAGCGCGACGGCGCGCTCGTCCTCGTGCTGCACGTCGCGCCCGACGACGTCGGGAAGGTGATCGGCCGCCAGGGCAGGATCGCGCGCGCGTTGCGAACGCTCGTGCGCGCGAGCGCGGTCCGCGAGGGCAGGCGCGTCCTCGTCGAGATCGCCGACCCCGAATGACGCAGCCGGCCGGAGAGCGGAGCCGCCGGCGTGCACGGCGCCGGCGCGGATGAGGGTCGCAGCCCTGTACGACCTCCACGCGATGCCGTGGGCCCTCGAGGCCGTCCTCGACGAGGTGACGCAGGAGGGAGTCGACGCAGTCGTCCTCGGAGGCGATTACCTGTACGGGCCCTGCCCGCGCGAGGTCGTGGCGCGCGTCCGATCGCTCGACGCGCACGCCGTCCGCGGGAACTGCGAGGACCTGGCGGAGGAGTGGGAGCGCGGTGAGCTCGCCGCCGACGACCTGGAATGGCTGCAGTCGTTGCCGCTCTCGGTGCGCGTCGACGGCATCCTCTACTGCCACGCAGCCCCCGGCGACAACACGCCGATCACCACGGCGATCACGCCGGAGGAGGCGGTGCGCGAGACGTTCGCCGGCCTCGAGGGCACCGTGGTGATCGGTCACACGCATCATCAGTTCGACCGCCGCGTCGGCGCGCTGCGCGTCGTCAACGCGGGCTCGGTCGGGATGGCGTACGAGGGCGACGTCGCCGCATACTGGACGCTGCTCGAGCACGGCGAGCCCCTGTTCCGCCGCACGCCGTTCGACGTCGAGCGCGCCGTCGCCGAGACGGGTTCGAGCGCATGGCCGCACGCGCGGTCGTTCCTCGAGGAGAACCTGCTCGTCGCGGTCGACCGGGACGAGGCGATCGCCGCGCTCGAGGGCCGGCGCACGTGAGCGGCCCAGGCTCGACGGAGCCGCCGAGGAGCGGAGGCGCCGGCATCTACGGCGCCGGAGCAGGAAGAGTCGTGATCGGGAAGGTCGGGCGCCCGCACGGGATCGACGGCGCCTTCTTCGTCGAGCAGCCGTCCGACGACCGGCGCTGGTGGACGACGGGCGCACGGTTCCTGGCGCGCGGCGTTCCCGTCGAGGTGGTCGCGCACCGGACGTCGTCGGGCCGGCCGGTGATCAGGGTCGAGCCGCCGGTCGAGCGGGGATCGCTGCTCGAGGTCGAGCGCGAGCAGCTGCCGCCGACGGAGCCGGACGAGTGGTACGCGTTCGAGCTCGTCGGCCTGCCCGTGATGGAGGAGGGCGGGCGCCTGGTCGGAACGGTGAAGGCCGTGGAGCCTGGTGTCGCGAACGACGTGCTCGAGCTCGACTCGGGCGCCCTGCTGCCGATGGTCGAGGACTGCATCCTGCGTGTCGACCTCGACGCCCCGGTGATCGAGGTGGCGAAGGGGTTCGCCGACTAGCCGTGCAGCTCGACGTGTTCACGCTCGTGCCGCACGCGTTCGCGTGGCTCACGGAGCAGCGGCCGGTGGCGACGGTGCTGGGCGGCGAGCTCGACCTGCGCCTTTTCTCGTACCGCGACTACACGCCTCTTCGCGCGGGCCAGGTCGACGACGAGCCGTACGGCGGCGGCGCGGGCATGGTCCTGCGCGTCGACGTCGTCGCCGCGGCGCTCGACGCGGTGTACGACGGCGTGCCGTCGCACCGTGTCGTCGCGCTGACCCCGAAAGGGCGTCAGCTCACGCAGGACATCGTCGAGGAGCTCGCGACGGAGGAGCGGGTAACCCTCCTCTCGGCGCGGTTCGAGGGGTTCGACGAGCGGATCGTCGAGCACCTCGCCTCGGACGCGGTCTCGGTCGGACCGTACGTGCTCTCGAACGGCGACCTGCCGGCGATGATCGTGGTCGACGCCGTCGCCCGGCGGCTGCCGGGCGCACTCGCCGAGGGCTCGGGGGAGCTCGAGTCGTTCTCCGCGGAGCTCGGCGGCGGGCTCGAGTACCCTCATTACACGCGCCCCGCGGAGTTCCGTGGATGGCGGGTGCCCGACGTGCTGCTCTCGGGTGACCACGCGAAGATCGAAGGCTGGCGAAGGGAGCAGGTGCGCTGAGGAACCCGATCGACTACCTGACCGAGGGGCTGCCCCACGGCTGGCGCGTCACGATCGACTGGCTCGTGACGATCGTCGGCGCGATCGCGATCGTGCTCGCGATCAAGGCCTGGGTGGTGAACCCCTACCGCATCCCCTCGAGCTCGATGGAGCCGACACTGCACTGCGCGCGGCCCGGTCCCGACTGCGAGGCGGCGTACTCCGACCGGGTGCTCGCGTGCCGATTCTGCTACCGCTTCTGGAGCCCGAAGCGCGGCGACATCATCGTCTTCAAGACGCCGAAGCTCGCCGCGCTCCGTTGCGGCGCGGGCGGCACGTTCGTGAAGCGCCTGATCGGCCTGCCCGGCGACACGTGGGAGGAGCGCGAGGGATACGTCTACATCGACGGCAGGAAGCTGAACGAGCCGTACATCCAGCCGGACCGGCGCGACGACCGGACGATCGCGCCGATGAAGATCCCGAAGGGCATGTACTTCATGATGGGCGACAACCGGCAGTCGTCGTGCGACTCGCGCAGCTGGGGGACCGTGCCGCGCCACAATCTGATCGGCAAGGTGTTCGCGACCTACTGGCCGCCGAACCGCATCTCGGTCCAGTGACGGCAGGCCCGGCGCGGGCGTCCTGCTACCATCCCACGCGGCTCCGGCCCCCTTTCGACATGAGCACGATCATCCAGGACATCGAGCGCCGCCAGCTGCGCGAGGTCCCGCGGTTCAAGGCGGGCGACACCGTTCGCGTCCACTTTCGCGTGATCGAGGGCAGCCGCTCGCGCATCCAGGTGTTCGAGGGCATCGTGATCAAGCGGCAGGGCGCCGGGGCACGCGAGACCTTCACGGTGAGGAAGAACTCCTTCGGCGTCGGCGTCGAGCGCACGTTCCCGCTCCACTCGCCGAAGATCGACAAGATCGACGTCGTCGCGATCGGCGACGTCAACCGCGCGAAGCTCTACTACCTGCGCGGCAAGGTCGGCAAGAAGGCGCGCGTCCGCGAGCTGCGCCAGAGTTAGCACGCTCTTTCCACACTCCTGGCACAGTTGGGCGCCGCGACTGCGGCTACGCTCGCTCCGTGCCTCCGAAGAAGCGCACCGGGCAGAAGCTCCTCCGGTTCGACCGTGGCCTGGGCGGGCGTTTCGTCGCCGGCGCCGACGAGGCGGGGCGGGGGCCGCTGGCGGGGCCGCTCGTCGTCGCGGGGGTGTTGCTCGACTACGCGTGCCTGCGCGATCACCGCGTCCGGCCGCTCGCGCTCCTGAACGACTCGAAGCAGGTCGACTCCGGGACGCGCGAGGAGCTGTACCGCGCCGTGCTCGCGTGCGCGGAGCGCGTGGTCGTGCGGGTGTTCCCGCCCGGGGTGATCGACCGCGACGGCCTCCACCGCTGCAACCTGCGCGGGTTGCGGGAGGCGCTCTGGGGCTGCCAGCCGGCGGACGTCTCGCTCGTCGACGGCTTCCGGCTCGGGCCGACGGCGCCGCCGCACCGCGCCGTCGTCGACGGCGACACGAAGAGCGCCGCGATCGCCGCGGCGTCGATCGTCGCGAAGGTGACGCGCGACCGCTACATGCACATGGCGGACGCGCTGTATCCCGGCTACGGCTTCGCCTCGCACGTCGGGTACATCACGCCGTCGCACACCGCCGTCGTGCGCGAGAGAGGGCCCTGCGAGATCCACCGCCGCTCCTTCGGTGCGCGGGCCTACGAGCCGGCACCCATCTGAGCAGCGCGCAGCCCGGTGGTACCGCCTCCGCGGCTACCGGATCCTGGACCGGAACGCGTGGGCCGGCGGCTTCGAGCTCGACCTGGTCGCGCGCCGCGGGCGGGTCCTCGCGTTCGTCGAGGTGAAGTCCAAGGCGGGTGACGGGTTCGGCGACCCGGTCGACATGGTGACGCCCGTGAAGGTCGAGCGGGTGCGCCGGGCCGCGCAGGCGTGGCTCGGCGCTCATCCGGAGACGGCAGGGCTCCTCGTGCGCTTCGACGTCGCCGCGGAACGGGTGGGGCGGTTGGAGGTGGTGCAGGATGCCTTTTAGCGCGCGTCGAACCTGTTCTCGTGGCCGCGACGCAGGAGCAGCTCTATTCCGGGCTGGACCTCGACCTCTCGTGGTCGGAGCGCGACCTGCCGGAGCGCGAGCGGACGAAGCACGTCCACCGCCTCCATCCCTACCTGGGCAAGTACATCCCGCAGCTCGTCGAGGAGCTCTTCCGCCGGCACGTGCCCGCGGGCGGACGGGTGCTGGACCCGTTCGCCGGGTCGGGGACGACGCTCGTGCAGGCGCTCGAGAGCGGCCTCGACGCGGCCGGGGTGGACATTGCCGCGTTCAACTGCCTGCTGACGGGCGTGAAGACGCAGGAGCACAACCCGTTCGTGCTCGAGCGCGAGCTGCGCGACGCCCTGGCGCGTTTCGAGCGCGGCGAGGGGGCGCCCGGAGCGGCGTCGGCATATGTCCGCGCGTGGTTCGCGCCGCAGGCGCGCGAGGACCTGCTGCGCTTCCGCTCGCTCGCGACGGACTACGAGCACGCCGACGTGCTGCGCGTCGTGCTCGCGCGCGCCGCGCGGTCGGCGCGCTTGACGACGCACTTCGACCTCGACTTCCCGCGAGAGCCGCAGGCCGGGCCCTACTGGTGCCACAAGCACAAGCGCGAATGCCGCCCCGTCGAGCGGGCCGCGCACTTCGTCCGCCGCTACACGCTCGACACGCTCGCGCGCCTCAAGGAGTTCGCGCGCGTGCGCAAGCCGCGCGAGGCGCAGGTGCTGCACGGCGATGCGCGCGCGGTCCCGTTGCCGGGGCCGTTCGATGCGGTCGTCACGTCGCCGCCGTACCCCGGGCTGATCGACTACCACGAGCAGCACCGCTACGCGTACGAGCTCCTCGGCCTCGACGACCTGCGCGAGCGCGAGATCGGTGCGGCGGCGCGCGGGACGTCGAAGGCGGCTCTCGGGGCGTACGTGGACGGGATCGCGGGCGTCCTCGGCGCGTGCCGCGAGGCGCTCGAGCCGCGTGGCCGCGTGGTGATCGTCGTCAACGACCGCCGCGACCTCTACCCGGAGATCCTGGAGCGAGCCGGGCTCGGCCTCGAGCAGCGCTACCGCCGGCACGTGAACCGGCGCACCGGCCGCCGAGCCGGGGAATACTTCGAGGACGTGCTCGTCGCCCGGCGCATGTAGCTCGATGGCCTGTAGACACCGTTGAACCTGGTTCGCAGAACCGCGGCCTGCGTCGTCGCCACGCTCGCGCTCATCGTCGTCGGCTCGCTCTCGTCGGCGCAGTCGGGGTCTGCCGAGGCGGCGCC
>DASUAX010000052.1:0-67222 GCA_035763525.1 Gaiellaceae bacterium | reverse complement strand
TGCCCGCTGATCACGCAGAACCTGAACGCCGCGCTCCGCAATCTCGGCGCGCAGCAGCGCGGGCGCGTGCGCGTCCTCGCGGTCAGCGTCGACCCGAAGGGCGACACCGCCGCCGCCGTCCGTGCATACGAGCGCCGCATGCACCTCGTGCCGCAATTCCGGTACCTGATCGGGACGCGCAGCGAGCTGCGCCGCGTCTGGAAGGCGTGGCACGTCCTCGCCGTCTCGACGAAGCCCGACCTCGTGGATCACGTCGCCTACACCGCGCTCGTCGACTCGACGGGCAAGGAGCGCGTGCTGTACGACTCCTCCGTGAAGGCCCGACAGGTCCTCCACGACCTGCGCGTTCTCCTGAGCTGACCGACCCCCCGGTCACTCGCGCGGGCTGCCGGCTCCCCACCTGACAGCCGCGTGTCTACCGCCGTCTAGATCGGGCCGTCCCACATGCTCAGGCCTGGATGGCCGCACTTGGCCGCGAACAGCGAGAGCACGACGAGCAGCACGGCCAGCACGACGGGGTAGCGCCGGAACAGGAGAACGAGCTTGCTTGCCACAGGGAGCACCTCCTTCCTCTAGAACCGGAAATCCTGGAGCGCTTCGGCCGCACGGCGGTAGAGCACCGCCGCCCGGCGTTCGTCGCCCCTCCTCGTCGCCAGGTCGCCCTGGGCGATCCATGCAGCGGCGCGATGCGAGACCGAGGAGAGCTTCGCGAACGCATCCTCGGCATCGTCGAACGCCTGGCCGGCGTCGTCGAGCCGCTGCTGTTCGAGCAGCGCACGCCCGAGCACGAGCCGGGCGGCGCCGATCTGGTCGAGCATGTCCTCGCGGTCGCCCATGATCTCCAGCGCATGCCGCGCCTGCTCCTCGGCGCGCTTCACGTCGCCCGTGCGCAGGTGCACCTGCGCGAGCGACGAGACCGCCCCGGCGGCGTCCTCGCTGCGGTCGACCTCGAGTGCGATCGCGTACGCCTGCTTGAAGCGCTCGATCGCGTCGTCGGGGCTCCCCAGCAGGAAGTCCATCGCCCCGAGGTTGTTCAGGAGCCGCCCCACGTTGCCGCGGTCGGCGATCTCCTCGTAGTGCGCCCTCGCCTTCTCGGCGTACTGCCGGGCGAGCACCCAGTGTCCGTCGCGCTCGGCGAGCACCGACGCCTGGAAGTAGACCGGCGCGAGCGCGCGCGCGTCGCGCAACGCCTCCGCCAGCTCGAGCGCGCGCTCGACGTCCTCGCGCGCCGCCTCGAAGTCGCGCTGTCGCCGGTAACAGCGCGAGCGCCAGGCAAACACGTTGAGCCGGAGCTCGTCCGCCGGCAGGCCCGAGCGCTCGGCAAGCGAAAGCGCCTCGTCGAAGAGCGCCACGGCGGTGGAGATGCTCGAGAGCTTGTAGCGGCAGACACCGAGCCGGTAGAGCACGTCGGCGCGGTCGACGTCCGTGAAGGACTCCGACTCGACGAGCGCCCGGGACTCGGCGAGCAGCTCGAGCGCGGCCTTCACGTCGCCGCTCTGGGCGCGTGCCATCGCCTCGCCGCTCAGCGCGCGCACGCGCAGCTCGGCTGCGCCGGTGCCGAGCACGGCCGGCAGCGACCGGGCGTACTCCTCGATCGCCTCGTCGAAGCGGTGCTCCTCCGAGAGCGCGTCGGCGCGAGCGAGGATGGCTTCGGCCTTCGCGCGCTCGTCGGCGGAGACGCCGCTGGCGAGGAACCCGGCGTCGACGCCGAGCCGCAGCGCGAGCCACTCCACCGTCTCTGTCGTCGGGCGGGTCTTCCCGCGCTCGATCTGCGAGATGTACTCCTTCGAGAAGCGGTCGCCCGCGAGCTCGGTCTGTGTCAGGCCGGCCGCGACGCGCAGCTGGCGCAGGCGTTCGCCGAGCCGCGGGATGCGCGGAACGGCCCTGCCGGCGGTGCTCGCTCGTGCGGCGCGAGGAGTCATCGGTCAACCCGCAGCATGCCGGACGCTTGACCGATTCGCAATCCCCTGAAAAGGACAGTCCCTCGAACAGGGGATGATTCAACGAAAAAGCGAGTCAACAAGCGAAGCTTGGAATCACTTGACCGAGCTACTTGACAGGAGGGGACACGGCTCGTACAGTGAGCCAACCTTGCACCGAGCTTGACGCCAGGCCAGGTGCGGGGGGAGGAGCGTCAGAGGCACGACATCCGTTTGCGACTGGGCCGCAGAGTCGCGTCGGATCCGCCCAACTGACGCCCGCCTGACCAGGGAGAGCCCCGGGTGCCGCAGCCGGGGCTTTCTCATTTGGGCCTTCGGCCCAAATGAGAAAGCACAACTCGGTTCCCGCGCGGAAGCGCGGAACCGAGTTGATGACTCTCCGTCCGCAAAGTCGTCAACCTGGTTCCGGCCTTTGGCCGGCAACCAGGTTCCTCACGCGCCCCTACGCCAGCATCCAGCGCCGCCGCTCGTTGCGGACACGCGCCAGATCCTCCCCGAGCAGCCCGCCCAGCCGGCCGTCGATCGTCGCGAGGAGGCCGGCGGCGATGAAGATCCACGCCTCCGCCCCGGGGTCCCTGTCGGCGTGGACGACACCGCGACGCTGGCCGTCGCGGATCACGTCGGCGAAGAAGTCGCGCACCTCCCGGATCTGCTTCCGCACGGCCGCGGCGATCACCCTGTCCCCGGACGCCTCGGTCAGCGCCTGGATCCACAGGTCGACGACGCGGAGCTTCCGCCCCTTCGCCATGTAGGCGTCCGCGATCGCGCCGAGGCACTGCTCGGGGTCGGCCGCGACCGCCTGCTCGGAGACGACGCGGAAGGCACGCCACGCCTCGTCGAGGCAGGCGAGGTAGAGGTCGCGCTTCGAGCCGAAGTGCCGGTACAGGATCGGCTCGGAGATCCCCGCCTCGCGGGCGATCTCGGCGGTCGTCGCGCCGCGATAGCTCGAGCGCGAGAAGACGCGGCAGGCGGTGTCGAGCACCGCCTGCCGCCGCGCCTCCGCCGTCAGTCGCCTCGCCGGCGCGACGCTCACGCCGGCTCCGCGAGCGTCGCGTGCTCGTGATGCGGGTGCTCGATCTTGCGAATCGCGAGCACCGCGATCGCAGCGCCGGCGAGCAGGAGGAACGACCCGACCCGCAGCGCGTCGTGGAAGCCGTGCAGGAACGCGATCTGCCGCGTGTCGCCCTGCCGCAGCGAGCTCGCGCTCGACGAGGCGACGATCGCGCCCATGACGGCGATCCCGAGCGAGCCGCCCACCTGCCGCGCCGAGTTCAGCACCGCCGAGCCCACGCCGGCCTTGTCCACGGCGACGGCGCTCATCGCGGCCGCCGTCGTGGGCGTCATCGTCATCGCCATGCCGATGCCGCCGATCACGAGGGCGGGCAGCAGTGCCCAGAAGCCCGAGTCGGCGCCGAGGAAGCCGTAGTAGAAGAGCATCACGGCGAGCAGCAGCATCCCGCCGCCGACGAGCCAGCGCGAGCCGACCCTGTCGGCGAGCGCACCGGTGCGCGGGGCGAGCGCGATGATCAGGAACGTCATCGGCAGGAACGAGGCGCCCGCCTGGACGGGCGACCAGCCGAGCACGTTCTGAACGTAGAGCGAGACGTAGAAGAACGTCCCGAACATGGCGAGGCCGACGAAGAGCATGGCGCCGTTCGCCCCGCCGAAGGTGCGGTTGCGGAAGAGCGACAGGTCGAGCATCGGGACGCGCTGGTGCCGCTCGAGCAGGACGAATGCGAGGAGCGAGACCGCGGCGACCGCGAAGGCGGCGAGGATGCGGCCGGACGACCAGCCGTAACCGTTCGCCTCGATGAACGCGTAGGTCAGCGCGAACAGCCCGACCGCGGACGTGAGCAGGCCGGGGAGATCGAGCCGCTGCTCGTGCGAGGTGTCGCGCGACTCGTCGACGAAGACCGGAATGAAGAAGAGGCCCGCGATGCCGACCGGCACGTTGATGAAGAAGATCCAGTTCCAGTTGACGTGCTCGGTCAGCAGGCCGCCGACGAGCGGGCCGATCGCGAGCGCCATCGCCGAGACGCCGGCCCAGATTCCGATCGCCTTGCCACGCTCGCGCGGCGGGAAGGTCGCCGTGATGATCGAGAGCGTCGCCGGGTTCATCAGCGCGCCGCCGAGCCCCTGCACGACACGGGCGCCGATCAGGAAGCCGCCGTTCGGGGCGAGGCCGCAGGCGAGGCTCGCGCCCGTGAAGACGGCGAGCCCCGCCATGAAGACGAGCCGCCGGCCGAGGTAGTCGGCGAGCTTGCCGCCGGTGAGCATGAACGCCGCGAACGTGAGCGCGTAGCCGGCGACGACCCACTCGAGCTCCGAGAGCGTCAGGTGCAGCGACTGACGCATCGACGGGAGCGCGACGTTCACGACCGTGTTGTCGAGCATGATCACGAACAGCCCGACCGACACGGCGGCGAGCGTCCACCACTTCTTGTTCTCGGGCGTCACGAGACGCTGCTTCATCCGATCACCCCTCCCGTGAAGTTAGCGCGCGCTAAGTTAGCAGACGCTAACAGCACGGCGACAGTAGGCTTGCGCTCGTGGCAGAGGTGGTCTGGAGGCCCGGCGCCAACACGCTCGAGCACGCGAACGCGACCCGGCTCCTGCGGCGCTCCGGGGCCGCAAGCTGGGACGAGCTGCAGAGGCGCTCCTGGCAGGAGCCGGAATGGTTCTGGCCGCTCTGCGTCGAGGATCTCGGGCTCGAGTTCTCGCGGCCGTGGGAGCGCGTGCTCGACGGCTCGCGCGGCCCGGAGTGGACGACGTGGTTCGTCGGCGGCGAGGTGTCGATCGCCCGCAACTGCGCCCATCGCTGGGCGAAGCGGCGGCCGGAGGGGATCGCCGCCGTCGGTCTCGCCGAGGACGGCTCGCGCCGCGAGCTGACGTACGCGGAGCTCTCCCGCGACGTCACGCGGCTCGCCGAGCGGCTCGTCGAGCTGGGCGTCGAGGCCGGCGACCGCGTCGGCATCTTCCTGCCGATGTCGCCGGACGTGGCGGTCGCCTCGCACGCGGTCGCGCACATCGGCGCGATCCAGGTGCCGATCTTCTCCGGATTCGCCGCGCCCGCGGTCGCGCAGCGGCTCCGGGCGAGCGAGGCGAAGGTCGTGATCACGCAGCGCGAGTCTGCGCGGCGCGGGAAACCGGTGCCGATGCTCGCGATCCTCGAGGAGGCGAAGCGCGCCGCCGGCTCGGACGCGGCGGTCGTGCTCGCGCCGTTCGAGCTCGACGGCTGCCCCGGCGAGCTGCCCGCGCTCGAGGTCGACAGCGAGCATCCCTACCTCCTCACCTACACCTCCGGCACGACGGGTCGGCCGAAGGGCGTCGTGCACGTTCAGGGCGGGTTCCTGGTCGCGATCGCACGTGAGGTCGCCTACCAGGCGGACGTGCACGAGGGGGACGTCATGCACTTCGCCACCGACATGGGCTGGATCATGGGCCCGTGGACCGTCGTCGGCGTCGGCGCGCTCGGCGGCACGATCGTCTTCGCGGAGGGCGCGCCCGACTGGCCCGCCGCCGACCGGATCTGGCGCACGGTCGAGCAGGAGCGCGTGACGTCGCTCGGCCTCTCGCCCACGCTCGTCCGCGCGTTGATCCCCCACGGCGACCCGGCCGCCGACCTCTCGTCGCTTCGCACGTTCGTGACGACCGGCGAGCCGTGGAACCCGGAGCCGTACCGCTGGCTCTTCGAGACGGTGGGCGGCTCGCGTGTTCCGGTCATCAACTGCACCGGGGGCACGGAGGTCGGCGCGTGCTTCCTCTCGCCGACGCCGATCGGGCCGATCAAGGCCTGCTCCGTCGGCGGCCCCACACTCGGCATGGCGATGGACGTGGTCGCCGACGACGGCACCTCGCTCGTCGGCACCGGCGAGGTGGGCGAGCTCGTCTGCCGCGCGCCCTTCCCCGGGATGACGCGCGGCTTCTGGCGGGACCCGGACAAGTTCGTCGAGACCTACTGGTCGCGCCTCCCGGGCGTGTGGGTGCACGGCGACTGGGCATCGGTCGACGAGGACGGCTTCTGGTTCCTGCACGGCCGCTCCGACGACACGCTCAACATCGCCGGCAAGCGCATCGGCCCCGCCGAGCTCGAGTCGGCGGCGGTCGATCATCCCGCCGTGCGCGAGGCGGCCGCGATCGGCGTCCCGCACGAGGTGAAGGGCGAGACCGCGTGGATCTTCTGCTGCCTCCTGCCGGGCGCCGACGTGAGCGAGGAGGCGGTGGCCGCTCATGTGGGCGACGTGCTCGGCAAGGCGTTCAGGCCCGAGCGGGTCTTCTTCGTCGACGCACTGCCGAAGACTCGCTCGGCGAAGATCGTGCGTCGCGCGGTGAAGGCAAAGGCCCTCGGCACCGACCCCGGCGACCTGTCGTCGCTCGAGAACCCCGAGGCCCTCGACGCGATCGGGGCCGCGGTTGCCTGAAGGAACTGCCGTCGTCACCGGGGGCGGCCGCGGGATCGGCGCGTCGATCGCCCGCGCGCTCGCAGGCGACGGCTGGTCGGTCGTCGTCACGGCGCGCTCGCGCGACCAGATCGAGGCCGTCGCGGACGAGGTCGGCGGCCGCGCGGTCGTGATGGACGTCTCCGATCGCGAGTCGGTCGAGCGCGGCTTCGACGAGGTCGGCCGCGTCGACCTGCTCGTCGCGAATGCGGGCATCGCAGACGACCCGGACTTCTGGCGCACGTTCGCGGTGAACGTCCTCGGCGTCCACCTCTGCTGCGAGGAGGCGCGCCGGCACGGCGTCGCGCGGATCGTCATCACCGGCAGCGGCTCGGCGTACCTGCCGGGCGCGACGAACACGGCGTACGCCGCGTCGAAGGCGGCCGTCTGCCGCTACGCCGAGACGCTGGACAACACGCTCGACCTCCCGGTCTTCGTCTTCAGCCCCGGTCTCGTGCAGACCGAGCTGACGTCGTCCTTCCCCGCCGATGCACCGTGGACGCCGCCGCACCTCGCACCCGAGCTCGTGCGCAAGCTCGCGACGGGGCGGTACGACGCGCTCTCGGGCCGCTACATCCACGCCGAGCACGACGACGTCGACGACCTGCTGGCGCGCATCGACCAGATCCGCGAGCGCGACCTGAACGCGATCCGCCTGCGCCGGTGAGGACGCTCGTCTGCTTCGGCGACTCGAACACGTGGGGGTACGTCCCGGGGTCGAACGGAAAGCGCTTCCCGCGCGAGCTGCGCTGGCCGGTACGGCTACAGGCGGCTCTCGGCGACGAGTGGGAGGTGATCGCCGAGGGCCTGAACGGCCGCACCGCGACGATCGAGCGGCCGGACTCGGAGGGACGGAACGGGCTGCCGTACCTCCTCCCGTGCCTGCACTCGCACGCACCGGTCGACGTGGTCGTGATCTTCCTCGGCACGAACGACGTCAACTTCGTCGACGACGACCGGGTCGCGCGCTGCATCGCGCGACTCGTGCGTGTCGTGCGCGCCTCCGAGGCGGGGCCGGACGGGCGGTCGCCGGACGCGCTCGTCGTGTGCCCGCCGCCGTTCGACGGGCACGAGCTCGGCCCGTCCTTCGCGGCGGAGCTGGACTGCGAGGTACTCGACCTGCACGGGATCGCGTCGTACCGCGTGGCGGGCGACGACGTCGAGCACCTCGACGAGGCCGGCCACGCCGCGGTCGCCGCCGCCGTCGCGGAGCGCATCCGCGGGTGAGGCGGTTCACCGCCCGCAAGCGGATCAGCCTCTCGGACACCGATGCGAACGGGCGCTTCCGGCTCGACGCGATCGCGCGGCACCTGCAGGACGTCGCGTCGGAGGACTGGCTCGACGCCGGCTTCGACCACGACTCGCACGTGTGGGTCGTACGACGGACGGAGCTCGACGTGCGCGAGCCGTTCCGGCCCGAGGACGAGATCGAGCTCGAGACCTGGTGCAGCGGCGTCGCCGGCTCGGCCGCGGCACGGCGGTACTCGATCACGGGAGCGAACGGCGGCCGCGTCGACGCCGAGAGCATCTGGATCCACCTCGGACACGACCTGCGTCCCAGGCGGCTCGACGAGCGGTTCCTCGCGGTCTACGGCATCTCGGCCGCGGGCCGACGGGCGCCGACGCGCTTCTCGTTGCCGGGCCCGGACGGGGCGCCCGGCAGGAAGTGGCGGTTCCGCGCGACGGACGTCGACCGCCTCGGCCACGTGAACAACGCGGCCTACTGGGTTCCGCTCGAGGTGCACTGGGCCGGTCGACTCGACCCGCCCGTGCACGCGATCCTCGAGTACCGGCAGCCGGTCGACCTCGGCGATACGGTCGAGCTCGTCGCGGACGGCGACCTCGCCTGGCTCGTCGCGGGAGCCGAGGTGCGCGCGGCGGCGCGCTACACGACGCCGTAGGCGTCCGCGAGCGCGATCGTCGTCCGCGCTGCGCCGAGCATCGCGGCATCGACGAACGCCCCGTCGCCGACCGTGCCGACTCCGGTGGACTCGACCGTCGCGATCGTCGCCCGCGCGCGCTCGACCTCGGCCTGCGTCGGCAGGTAGGCGCGCTCGATCGGCTCGAGCTGGTCGGGGTGGATTGCGCTCCGGCCCAGGTGGCCGAGGGCGCGGCCGCGCGCGCAGGAGAGGACGAGCCCGTCGAGGTCGCGCACCTGCGCGTAGACGGATTGCGGCGGTCGCGGCAGCCCGGCTGCGACCGCCGCGTTGATCACGCGCGATCGAGGCCAGTCGAGCCCCTCCTCGCTCGCGCCGGTTTGCGAGCGCAGGTCCGCTTCGCCCAGCGACAGGCCGCGGACGCCCACGTGTGATGCGAGCACGAACGCAGCCTCGACCCCGCGCGCCGTCTCGACCAGCGCGTGCACGGCAAGGCCGTCCGGCACGTCCTCCGGCCGCTCGACCTTCGGGACGAGGACGCCCGCGAGCGGCAGCGTCCGGACGACCTCGAGATCGGCTTGGCTTCCGGCGTTGACCCGGACGAACACCGGCTTCTCGCGCGCTGCCGCGAGAAGCGCGGCGACGTTCTCACGCGCCTCGTCCTTCGCGGCCGGGGCGACGCCGTCCTCGAGGTCGACGATGACGGCGTGCGCGCGCGAGGCGAGCGCCTTCTCGACGCGGTCCGGCCGGTCGCCCGGCACGTAGAGCCAGGTGAGCGGTGGCGCGCTCACACCACCTCCTGCTCGCGGAGTCGCTGGAGCTCCTCCGGCCCGACGCCGATCTCGGCGAGCACCTCCGCCGTGTCGGCGCCGTGGGCCGCCCCCGTTCGCCCGACGGCGCCGGGTGTTCGGGAGAGGCGCGTGACCATGTTCGACATCTTCACGTGGCCCACCTCGGCGTCGTCGAGCGTGACGAACGCGGCGGTCGCGGCCAGGTGCGGGTCGGCGACGAGGTCGGACGCGTCGTAGACGGGCGCGATCGCCGCCTCCGCCCGTTCGAACGCCTCCAGCACCTCGTCGCGCGTGCGAGCACCGATCCAGACGGCGACCGCGGCGTCGAGCTCGTCGACGTGTGCGACTCGACCCGCGCCGGTCGCGAACCAGGGCTCCTCGACGAGGTCGGCCCGGCCGACGAGACGCAGCACGCGCCCGGCGATCGACGTCGCGCTCGCCGAGACTGCGACGTGCCGTCCGTCGGCGGTGCGGTAGACGTTCCGCGGTGCGTTGTGCCCCGACCGGTTGCCCGTACGCGGCTGCAGCGTGCCGAGCAGGTCGTAGGCAGTGACCTGCGGGCCGAGCAGCAGCGTCAGCGGCTCGACGAGATTCGTGTCGACGACCTGCCCGCGACCGGTCTCGTCACGCGCGCGCAACGCGGCCATGATCCCGAACGCGGCGGCGAAGCCCGCGATCCCGTCGGCCAGCGCGAGCGGCGGCAGGAGCGGCGGCCCGTCGGGGTCGCCGTTCAGCGACGCGAAACCGCTCATCGCCTCGGCGAGCGTGCCGAACCCGGGGCGCTGCGCGTACGGGCCGTGCTGGCCGAAGCCGGACACCCGCGCGAGCACGAGCCGCGGGTTGCGCGCCTCGAGGACGTCCCAGCCGAGCCCCCAGCGCTCGAGCGTGCCCGGGCGAAAGTTCTCGATCACGACGTCTGCGCGGGCCGCGAGGCCGAGGAAGACGTCACGCCCGGCCGGCTTCGACAGGTCGAGCGTCGCGAGTCGCTTGTTGCGTGCGAGCGTCTTGAACCAGAGCCCGACGCCGTCCTTCGCCGGCCCGTGCCCGCGCGCGGGATCAGGCTTGTGGGGATGCTCGAGCTTGACGACGTCGGCGCCGAAGTCCGCGAGCAGCATGCCGGCGATCGGGGCCGCGAACAGCGTCGCCGCCTCCACCACGCGGATGCCCTCGAGCGGCCTCATGACCGGCGTAGCCTCGGCGGCGCCGGACGAGGAGCGGAGGGAGGTGCCGGCTTTGCCGGCGCCGGAGCGCATCACAGGTCCACGGCCAGTCGGAAGCCGATGCGCTCCGAGCTCTGCAACGGTCCCGCGAGCAGGTACTTGAGCGAGAACTCGGGCGGCTGCGGGCCGCCGTCGACGTACCACTCCGAGCCGCTCGCCCTGAACGCCGAGCCGCCCTTGAGGATCGCGAAGCGCGTGATCCCGTCGGAGTGCTCGCTCTCGGTCCAGTTCCAGACGGGCGGGTCGCGGCGCTCGAGCAGGCCCGCCTCGCCGGCGACCTGCCATTCGTCCTCGGTCGGCAGTCGCGCGCCGCGCTCGGCGGCGTACGCGCGCGCCTCGGCGAGGGAGAGGCCGGTCACCGGCTCCTCACGCACCGCGATCGCGAAAGGGCCGCGCGGTGCGGGCCGGTCGACCTCGACGAAGTCGTGCAGGCGCGGCGGCAGCGGCTTCCACTCCTCGACATACGGCACCTCTCCGTAGCAGCCCGTCTCGCGCCGACGGAAGCGCGCGCGCAGCGGCCGCGGCTCGACGGCGGCGAAGCCGTCGGGCACCTCGTCGACGCGAGTGACGGGCGGCTCGGCCCGGACGGCCCCACGGGCGGGATACGTCGCGTCGCCGCCGCCGAACGCATGCACGTCGCCTCTCGTCACCGCCGCGAGGCCGAGCGGCGCCAACTCGACACGAACGCCGGAGACGTCACCGGCGAACGGCTCGCCGCGCAGGTTCGCGAGCGCCCACAGCTCCTCTCCGTCGAGCCGCCAGCGTGAGCCGACCACCGACGCGTCCTCGCTTCGCAGCGCGAGCGGCGTCCACTCTCCGTGGGTGAGCAGCCGCACATGCCGCCGCTGCACCTCGACGATGCCGCGGAGCAGCGCTCTGTCGCGCTCGTTCCAGCCGACCCACGAGCCGAACACGCTCTCCCAGACGAGCATCCCGACGCCGTTCAGCCATGCGCTCCGCAGCTCCTCGGCGTGGCTGCGGTTCCAGCGCCGCGTGTGGTGGAGCATGTGGCGCTGCTCGAACCAGCGCGCGCGGATCACGCCCGGGACGGCCGAGTCGGCGAACCACTGCGCCCAGGAGAGGTGGTGGTCGCCGATTCGCTCGAGCGGCAACGTCGACTCGCCCTCGAAGGCGACGGTCGGCAGAGCCGCGCGCAGCTCCGGCATCGCCTCCTTCATCGTGTCGAGGAAGACGCCGTCGAAGCCGACGTCACGGACGAGCGACGCGACCGCCTCGGCGTCGGAGACCGGCTCACGCCGGGTGCCGACGTCCCAGGGGTTGTAGTCGCAGAAGACGCGGACGCCGCGCGCCTGCAGCGCGCGCACGAGGTCGTGCAGCCCGGGGACCCGGCGGTACCAGTCGAACTGGTTGCGCTCGTCGATCCCGATCACCGGGTAGGCATGCCAGAGCACGACGCCGTCGTAGCCGCCGAAGTCGCGCTCGCCCTCGTCGAGCAGGCGCTCCGGCGTGAACCGCCCGGCCTCGTGGTCCCAGAGCCGCTCGTCCCAGAGCCAGACGAGCGCGACCGAGAAGCACCCCTGCGTCCACTCGAGCCGCTCGTACGCGCTCCCGTCGTACCCCTCGCGGGCGCGGTCGCGCCAGCGGGCGAGCTCCTCGCGCCAGGCCGCCCAGTCCGTGGGGTCGTCGGGCGCCGCGACGATCTTCGCGCGGTCGAGCTCGCCGCCGATCGGCGTCGGCAGGTCGATCGGCCGCGGGACGAGCGGGTCCAAGCCTGCGCTCATGCGACCGCGAGCGTCCGTTCGACGAGCTCGTCCAGCGTGACGCCGTCGAAGCCGGGGAGCGAGGACGCGAAGCGTCCCTTCAGCGGCGCCGACCAGCGTTCCTCGACCGGGCGCAGCGCACCGAGGATCGAGCCGACGGCGGCGCCGTTCGTGTCGGTGTCGAAGCCGCCCTGCACGACGCCGCCGATCGCGGACGAGAAGTCGTGGAATGCGTACAGTGCCGCCGCGACGAGCGCGGTGTTGTTGATCGCATGCACCCAGTGGTAGTGGCCGTAGCGCCCGTGAATCGCATCGAGCCGTGTCTCCCACTCGCCGTCGAGCGCCTTCGCGAACGCGAGCGCCTCGGCGAGGCGGCTGCCCGCGGGGACGACGGACGCGCCCGCGTCGGCGCATTCGGCCGGGGTGCCCGCCCAGAGCGAGGCGGCATGTGCCGCGGCCATGAACATCGCGGCGTAGACGCCGTTCGCGGTGTGGCTGAGCCGCGCGTCCGCCCACGCCAGCTCGGCCGCGCGGCGCGGCTCGCCCCCGGCCGCCCAGCCGTAGGCGTCCACGCGGAGCCGCGCCCCGATCCACTCGCGGAAGGGGTTGCGGCGGGTCGCAGTCTCCGGTGGCAGAAACGCGTCGAGCAGGTTCCGCAGCGCTACCCGTTCCGCCGTGAAGACGCGCCCGGCCGGCAGGAAGTCGAGCCACAGCCTCGCCACGTCGAGCGTGTCGAACCCGGTACCTGCGCGCTCGAGCAGCACGACGCCGAGCATCGTGAAGTTGAGGTCGTCGTCCTCGGGGACGCCGTCGAGCGTCTCGGCCAGAGACGTGGGCCTGCTCGCGCGGTTCCACGGGTAGCGGTCGGCGATCTCGGGGTCGAGCCCCTCGGCGGTGAACCACGTCGAGACCGGCCAGTTGCCGGTCGCCTGCGCGATCGCGCGGATGCCCTCGCGCGAGAGGCTCTCCACGGGCTTGCCGAGCACGCAGCCCGCGGCGCGCCCGAGCCACGCGCCGTGGATGCGGGCGGTGTCCGGCGCGCGGCCGGGCGTCGGCGAGGCCGCGGCGAGGATCGCGTCGAGCCCGTCCGGCTCTTCCGTCGCGAGCGGTCGCGGCAGCGCCTCGAGCTCGTCGAGGAGCTCGAGCGCGAGCCGCCGCAGCCCGGGCGGCGCCGGCTCGGGCGACGCGCCCCGCTGCGGCGCCGGCGCACCGCCCGCGGCGAGCCAGCGCTCCTCGACGGCGCCGGCGTCCTTTCCTTCCTCTCGCGCCTGGCGAAGCTCGTGGCCGACCAGATCCTCGGGCTGGATCCAGGTGATCCTCACTCGAACGCCCGCGCCCGCTCCTCGAGCCGCGCCCGGTCCTTCGCGAGCATCTCTTCCGCCACCGCCGCCATCGTCCGGCCGGGCTCCTCCAGGTCGAGCTTGCTGGCCCCGGCCACCTGCTCGACCCAGTCGCGCGGGACCGGCGACCCGAGGGCGCCTGCGAGCGCGCCGCCCATCGAGGCGATCGAGTCCGAGTCGCGCCCGTAGTTGACGCCGCCGAGCATCGTCTCGCCGTAGTCGCCGCCGGTTGCGACGAGCAGGCCGAGCGCGATCGGCACCTCCTCGATCGCGTGCAGCCGGCTCGGAATGCGCGCGTTCTGTGCGGGGCGTGCGTAGACGTCGCCGACCGAGTCGAACGGAGCGAAGGCTGCCCGCAGCGTCTCGAGCCCTCCGTCGCGCCAGCCGTCGAGGCGTGCGGCCGCGTCGGCGACGGCCTCGATCGCGTCGCGGGTCGCGTCCTTGGCGAGCCGCAGCGCGACGGCGACGACCGAGTCGACGGTTGCGTCGGGATGAAGCGCGTGCGCCACCGTGGCGGCGAGCACGCCGGCAGCCTCGCGACCGTAGCTCGACTGGTGCGCGCCCGTCAGGTCGAGCGCCTCCACGTACGCGCCGTCGGGGCCTCCCGCGTTCGCGATCCCGACGGGGGCGATGTACATCGCCGCACCGCAGTTGACGATGTTGCCGACTCCGGCATCGCGTGGGTCGGCGTGGCCGTAGCGCAGCTTCAGCACCAGCCACTTCTCCGCGAGGAAGAGGCGGTGGTAGAGCAGGTCCTCGCGATCGAGCTCCGGGATCCACTGCGCCTCGTCCACGATCGCAGGCACGACCAGGCGCTCCATGTCGTGCGCATCGAGATGGTCTCGCTTCTGCGCGTAGGCGCGCACGAGCACGCGTGTCATCAGCGTGTCGTCGGTGACGTGCCCGTCTCCCTTCCAGAACGGCGAGAACGGCTTGACCGCGTTCAGCTGGTGGCGGATCGACGTGATGACGCCCTCGACGTATCCGCCGACGTGGCTGCGGATCTCGTGCGCCTCCCACCCTTCGGTGGCGCCGCCGAAGGCGTCGCCGACGGCGGCGCCCGCGAGCGCCGCCGTCGCACGATCGCCCAGCCGGGCGGTTACCCGCGGATCGAGTTCCACCCGTCGACCAGCTGCGAGGTCAGCTTGTTCAGGTCGATCTGGTTCGAGAGGTACTGCCGGAACGCCGGCGTCGCCACCTCCGCCTTCCAGCGGGCGTACGGGCCGAGCGTGACCCAGTTCGCCTTCTTGAAGAACGGCACCGCCGAGACGGCGTTCTTCCAGCTGCCGTAGTGCTTGGTCGACTTGACGACGATCTTCGCCGCGGTCGGCGACGCCGGGATCAGCCAGTCGCCCGCGGACAGCTTCGCCATGTTCTGCGCGTTCAGCGCGTACGCGATGAACTGCATCGCCTCCGCCTTGTGCTGGCTCTGCGCCGAGATCGAGAGCGTCTGGGGGTTCGCCGCCTGGTCCTGCGTCTGGCCCTTGAGCGGCGGGAACATCGCCCAGTTGAAGCCCTTCGGCGCCTGCTCGATCATGCCCTGGGACTGGTAGTTGCCCTGGATCGTCATCGCGCACTTGCCCGCGAAGAAGGCCGGCAGCACCGCCGAGCCGGAGAGGCCGACGCCGGCGGGGTCGACGGACTTGTCGCTGTAGATCATGTCGTGCATGGTCGTGAGCGTCGTCCGCTCGCCCTGGCCGATCTTCAGCACCCACTTACCGTTCTGGAGGTAGTTCCACTGGCCGCCCCAGTTGAGCGAGATCGTCTGGATCGTGGCGGTCGGCGAGCGAAGGCCCCAGCAGACTCCGTAGTTGCCGTTCTTCGTGAGCTTCTTCGCCGCAGCGCGGAACTGCGCCCAGGTCCACGGCTTCGTGACCGTCGGCGCCTTGATGCCGTTCGCCTTGAGGAGGCTCATGTTCGCAAACACGTTGTAGGTCTGGATCATGATCGGCACGCCGGTGATCTTGTGGCCGAAGTTCGTCACGTTCCAGATCGACTTCGGGATCTCGCTCTTCAGCTTCTTCGGGATCAGCGGCGTCAGGTTCGCCAGGTATCCCTGCTGCGTGAAGCCGGCGATGTCGGCGGCCTCGTCGTGGACGATGTCCGAGGCGGACCCGCCGACGAAGCTCGTCAACAGCTTGTCGTGGACCGAGTTGACGTCCACGGGGACGATGTGCACCTGGATCGCCGGGTGCGACTTGTTCCACGACGAGACGATCGCGTTCATCGCCTTCACCGTCGTGGGCTGCCAGACGTACGTTGCGAAGTTGAGGTTCGTGACGTTCTGCTTCGCCTTCCCGGCCTGGGCCGTCGAGGCGAGGAGGGCGACGCACAGCACCAGCGCCGTGCTGAGCCCGAGGGTCTTCCTCATCGAAGATCCACCTTTCGTTGGGTATTGCACTAGCCCTTGACCGCCCCGGACATGAGGCCGCGCGTGAGCCAGCGCTGGATGACGGTGAACAGCAGAAGGCTCGGCAGCGTCGCGAGCAGCGCACTCGCCGCGAGCGGGCCGAGCCGGACGACTCCCTCGACGCCGACGAACCGGGCCAGGAGCAGCGGCAGGGTCGTCAGGCCGGGGGTCTGGAGCAGGACGAGGGCGAGGAAGAACTCGTTCCACGCCGTGATGAACGCGAAGAGCGTCGTGACCGCGACGCCCGGGGCGAGCAGCGGCACGATCACGGTGCGCAGGACGGTGAGACGCGACGCGCCGTCGACCATCGCGGCCTCCTCGAGGTCACGCGGGATGCCGCGGACGTAGCTCTGCAGCATCCAGAGGATGAACGGAAGCGTCCAGACGACGTAGACGAAGACGAGGCCCGTGTGCGAGTCCGTCAGGTGCAGGTCGCGCAGGAGGAGGAAGAGCGGGATGATGATCAGGATCAGCGGGAACATCTGGCTGAGCAGGATCCAGCCGAGTCCGACCCGCGAGATCAGGCCCTGCTGGCGCGCGAGCACGTACGCGGCCGGCAGGCCGATGACGGTCGTGAGGAGCGCCGTCAGGAGCGACACCTTCGTCGAGTTCCAGGCGGCGTGGAGCAGCGTCACGTCGCCGATCCCGATGTCGCCGTGGAGCGCCTCCCGGTAGTTCGAGAACGTCCAGTCCTGCGGGATCAGGTGCGGATGCAGCTCGACGAGCTCACGCGGCCCCTTGAGCGAGACCGAGAGCAGCCACAGGAGCGGGAACGCGAGGAAGAGCATGTAGAGGAGGAGCCCGCCGTACTGCAGGCCGCGCGTCCGCTTCTGCCTGGGAGACACGATCATGCAGTGGTCTCCTTGAGGCGGCCCCAGAGGTTGAAGACGAGGATGCAGGCGATCACGACGACCATCGCGTCGCCGAGCGCGGCGGCGTAGCCGAACTCGCCGTACTTGAACGCCTCGTTGTAGGCGAACAGCATCGGCAGCTCGGTCGAGTGCCCGGGACCGCCGAGCGTCAGCACGTAGACGAGCCCGAACGAGTTGAAGTTCCAGATCAGGTCGAGCGTCGTGATCGCGACGATCACCGGCCGCAGCTGCGGCAGGGTGATCGTCCGGAAGCGCTGCCACGCCGTCGCGCCGTCGACCGCGGCCGCCTCGTGCAGGTCGTCGGAGATGCTCTGCACGCCCGCGAGCAGCGCGACGGTCGTCTGCGGCATGCCGGCCCAGACCCCGACGACGATCACGGCGGGCAGCGCCCACGTGAAGTCGGAGAGCCAGTCGATGTTCGAGCCCGGCAGGTGCCCGCGGTAGAGAAGCTCGTTGAGCACGCCGGCCTGTGGCTGGAAGACGAGCTTCCACATGATCCCGACCACCACCGGAGGCATCGCCCACGGCACGAGTGCGAGCGAGCGCGCGAGCCAGCGGCCGTGGAGCGGCTGGCTGAGGAGGAGCGCGAGCCCGAGCGCGAGGCAGAACTGGATGAACGTCACCGACCCCGCCCAGATCAGCCCGATCTTGAACGAGTTGATGAAGAGGTCGTCGTGGATCAGGCGGGTGAAGTTGTCGATGCCGATGAACGACGTCTTCAGCCCGAAGCCGGCGCGCGAGTTCGTGAAGCCGAGGTAGATGCCGCGCACGAGCGGCGCGACGCTGAGCACGAGGACCGGCAGGAGCGCCGGAATCAGGAGCGCGAACGCCTCGCGACCGGTGAGCGCGACGCCGGCGCGGCCGCGCGGCCCGCGCGTGAGGCGGATGATCCGCCGTGGCTCCGGGACGGTCGTCAGCTCGTCGCTCCACTCGATTCACGGACGACGAGCCTCGGCTCGACTGCGACCGTGCGGGGTCGGCGGCCGGGGCGAGCGATGCGCGCGAGCAGCAGCTCCGTCGCGAGGCGGGCACGCTCGGCGCCGCCGAGATCGACCGTCGTCAGCGTGGGCGAGGTGACGCGCGCGAGCGTCGTATCGTCCATGCCGACGAGCGCCACGTCGCCCGGGACGCCGAGCCTCGCGGCGCGTGCGGCGGCGAGCGCGCCGACGGCGAGCAGGTCGTTGGCGCAGAAGATCGCGTCGGGGCGGGCCCGGTCGAGCAGCCGGGCCGCGGCCTCCTCCCCCGCCTCGACGGTGAAGTCGGCCGCTACCTCGAAGAGGGAGTCGTCGCGCTCGAAGCCACACGCGCGGAGCGCGTCCAGGTAGCCGAGCTTGCGCGCGCTGCCGGGAGCCGTCCGCTCCGGGCCGTTCAGGAACGCGATTCGCCGCCGGCCGCAGGCATGCAGGTGCTTGACGGCGTCGGCCGCGCCGTGGCGCGAGTTGGCGCGGACGGTGTCGACCTTCGCCCCCTTCGTCGGGTTCCCGATCACCGCGACGGGCACGGCGCTCGCCGCGATCGCCTCGGCGTGCGCGTCCGTGAAGTCGAGCGAGCAGAGGATCAGCCCATCCACGTACCGCTGCTTGAGGTCGGCGAGGAAGGAGAGCTCGTCGCCCGTGTTGGCGTCCGTCGAGTGCAGGATCAGCCTGCTCCCGTTCGCGCGCGCGACGAGCGCGATCGAGCCGACCATGGCCGTGTAGATCGGGTTCGAGACGTCCGGCATCGCAAAGGCGATCTGGCCCGTGCGGCGCGAGCGCAGGCTGCGGGCGGCGGCGTTCGGCACGTAGCCGACCGCCGCCGCCGCCTCGCGCACCCGGCGGAGGGTCTCCGGGTGTGTCTTGATCCCGTTCAGGACGCGCGAGGCGGACGCGACCGACACGTTCGCGAGCCGGGCGACCGTCTCGAGCGTTGGCGTTCCGTCCGGGAGCTGCTGCAAAGGATTTCTGAAATCGATTGTTGAGAACGTTTACAGCAGTCCGAGACTGCCATATGATCGGCGCCGGAGTCAAGGCATGGCGGAGATCGCGCTCGAGCACGTGACGAAGGAGTTCGCCGGCGGCGTCCGCGCGGTCGACGGCGTCGACCTGACGGTCGGGAGCGGCGAGTTCCTCGTCCTCGTCGGCCCGTCCGGCTGCGGCAAGTCGACCCTGCTCCGCATGATCGCCGGGCTCGAGGAGGTGAGCGGCGGCAAGATCTCGATCGGCGAGCGCGAGGTCACGAACCTGTCGCCGCGTGACCGCGACATCGCCATGGTCTTCCAGAACTACGCGCTGTACCCGCACTACACGGTCGAGAAGAACCTCGCCTACGGGCTGCGCGTGCGCGGCACGCCCAGGCACGAGATCGAACGGCGCGTGAACGAGGTGGCGGAGATGCTCGGCCTCGAGCAGCTCCTGCAGCGACGGCCGTCGGCCCTGTCGGGCGGCCAGCGGCAGCGCGTTGCGATGGGCCGCGCGATCGTGCGGGAGCCGGCCGCGTTCCTGATGGACGAGCCGCTCTCCAATCTCGACGCGAAGCTTCGTGTCGACATGCGGGCGCAACTCGCGCGCCTGCACTCCGAGCTCGGGGTGACGACCGTGTACGTCACCCACGACCAGGTCGAGGCGATGACCCTCGGGCAGCGGGTGGCCGTCATGCGCGACGGCCGGATCCAGCAGGTCGACTCGCCGCAGAACCTCTATCGCCGGCCGGCGAACCTGTTCGTGGCGGCGTTCATCGGCTCGCCGCCGATGAACCTCGTCGATGCGGAAGTCGAGGGCGGCGAGCTCCGCTTCGCGGACGTACGCGTGCCGCTCGACGGCCGGGACGTTCCGCCCGGACGCGTCGTCCTCGGGATCCGGCCGCAGGACCTCGCGCTCGCCGACGGCGGGAGCCGGGTCTCGTTCGAGGCGGAGCCGGCGGTGGTCGAGGAGCTGGGCTCGGCCACGCACGCGATCTTCCCCGTCGAGGCGCCGCCGGTCGACACGGACGCGGTTCGCGCCGCGAGCGACGAGGGTGAGCGCGGCGTCCTGCTCGCCACCGACCGGCGAGCGCTCTTCACGGCGGCGTTGCCCGAGGGCGCGCCGGCGGTCGTCGGACGGCGGATGCGGCTCGCGCTCGACCCGTCACGGTTCCACTTCTTCGATCCGGAGTCAGGTGCGCGGCTCGATCCAGAGAGCGCGCGCCAGGCCGAGCAGCTCGCCTGACGCGGTGAAGAGCGCCGTCAGGGCGCCGTGCTTGCGACCGTCGCTCCCGAGGTGGCGGGCGACGACGACGCACTCCTCGCCGGCCTCGGGCACGCGGTCGACGCGCGCGGTCAACTGCCCGAGCACGACCGTGCCGCGGCCGGGGACCCCGGTCGCGTAGGCGCCGGGGCAGTCGAGGGCGGCCCAGACGAACTCGGGCCCCACGGTGTCCTCGCGCACGATCCACGGCGCCGCGTACAGCGGCCTGTCGACGACCGGGCCGGCGTGGATGTGCAGCCCGTCGGGGCCGCGCGCGTGGCCGCAGACGAAGCAGTTCGGGAACGGCGAGTCGAGATCGGGCGTCGCCGCAGCCGCGGCGTCGCCGAACGAGACGTGATCGGGCGCCCCCACGCCCAGCTCCGCCTCGCGCACCTCCGCGACGACGGCGTCGCCCGCGAGCACCCGCCCGCCGTCGAGCTCGAGCGACGTCTCGAGCGGCGGCGGCAGCCGGAGCGTCACCTCGACGACCTCGCCGCCGTGGGCGAGCGCGAACAGGCCGCTCGAGTAGCCGCCGTTCCCGGAATCGTCGGGGCCGCGGTACCGGCGCGCGATCGCGATGGCCATACTGGCCCAGTATGCGGGCGTCGGCCTTGCGGATGTGGCTGATAGGGATCCTCGTCGTCGCGGCGGTCGTGAGCGTCGTCGCGAACAAGGCCGACTCGCCGTTCCTCGGCTGGGTCAGCTTCGCGGTCTTCCTCTGCGCCGTCGTCGTCTACGTGCGGTGGCGGCGGGCGGCGCTCGCAGAGCGCCGTGCTAGAGTTTTCGACCGGGAGTCGAAAACCGTTGAGGATCGCACTCGCCCAGATCGATAGCGTCGTCGGCGACGTCGACGGGAATGCCGCCCGGATCGTCGACTGGCTCGGGCGCGCCCGCTCCGAGAACGCCGACCTGGTGCTGTTCCCCGAGCTCGCGGTCACGGGCTACCCACCCGAGGACCTCCTCCTCCGGCCGGGGTTCGTGCGTGCCGCGCAGCGCGCGGTCGAGAGGATCGCGAAGGAGACGCGCGGGTTCACGGCGCTCGTCGGCGCGCCGCGACTCGACACCGACCTCTACAACGCGTGCTACGTGCTGGCACACGGCGAGGTGCGTTGCGTCTACCGCAAGCGCTACCTGCCGAACTACGGCGTCTTCGACGAGGACCGCTACTTCGCGCCGGGCGACGACCTCTTCCTGCTGCGGTTCGGCGACGTGCTCGTGGGGCCGACGATCTGCGAGGACGTGTGGCAGCCGGGGCCGCCGGCCACCGATCTCGCGCTGGCGGGCGCACAGCTCGTGGCGAACATCTCGGCCTCACCTTTCCATGTCGGCAAGGACCGCGAGCGCGAGGAGATGCTGAAAGTGCGCGCGCGCGACAACTCCTGCTTCGTCGCGCTGTGCAACGCCGTCGGCGGGCAGGACGAGCTGATCTTCGACGGCCACTCGGTGGTGCTCGACGACGAGGGCGAGGTGCTCGCCCGCGCACCGGGCTTCGAGGAGGCGCTGCTCGTCGTCGACGTCGACCCGGTCGCTGCGGTCGGTCGGCGGCTGCGCGACGTGCGGCGGCGCGCCCTCCAGCGGGCACGCGAGCACGTGACGGCGACGGAGGTCGAGCTCACGCCGCCGCGCGAGCAGTCCGACGCGGCAAGCCCGCTGCTCGCGGAGCAGCTCTCGGACCTCGAGCAGATGAGGCGCGCGCTCGAGCTGGGCCTGCGCGACTACGTGCAGAAGAACGGCTTCGGCGACGTCGTGATCGGCCTCTCGGGCGGCATCGACTCGGCGCTGACGGCGGCGCTCGCGGTCGAGGCGCTCGGGCCGGAGCGGGTGCACGGCGTCTCGATGCCCTCGCGCTACTCGTCCGAGGGGACGCGCGGCGACGCGCAGCGACTGGCGGAGTCGCTCGGCATCGACTTCCGCGAGCTCGCGATCGAGCCGGTGGTCGAGGCGTTCACCGCGGCGCTCGCGTCGTCGTTCGAGGGGCGCCCGGCCGACCTGGCGGAGGAGAACCTGCAGGCGCGGGTCCGCGGCACCCTCCTGATGGCGCTCTCGAACAAGTTCGGCTGGCTGGTGATCGCGACGGGCAACAAGTCGGAGCTCTCCGTCGGCTACTCGACGCTGTACGGCGACCTCGCCGGCGGCTTCGCGCTGATCAAGGACGTCTACAAGACGGACGTCTTCCGGCTGACGAGATGGCTGAACGAGCGCGCCGGGCGCGAGCTGATCCCGGGGTCGATCATCGAGCGGGCGCCGAGCGCCGAGCTGCGCGCCGACCAGCTCGACGAGGACTCGCTGCCGCCGTACCCGAAGCTCGACGCGGTGCTCGAGGCGTTCGTCGAGCTCGACCGCTCGCGCGAGGAGCTCGGCCGCGACGGCTTCGACCCCGAGGTCGTCGAGCGGGCGATCGGCATGGTCGACCGCGCCGAGTACAAGCGCCGGCAGGCCCCGCCGGGCGTGAAGCTGCGACCGAAGGCGTTCGGCCGCGACCGGCGCACGCCGATCACGAACAGGTGGCCGGGCTGATCCCGGCTCGATGCCGGGGTCGGCCGGCGACCTGGTTGCCGCCGAAGGCGGAACCAGGTCGCCGACTCACGTCAAACGCTGCAGCGCGACGCCGAGCACGGGCAGCGCCATCGTCAGCGAATAGCTGATCCAGCCGATCACGACGAGGCGCGGACGGGTCGGCTGCGGGCCCCCGGCGCGCACCTCCGCCTGCACGCGCGGCCCGTAGACGAAGTTGTGCAGGTACGAGACGACGAGCAGGCAGCCGAACACGGCCGCCTTCGCCGCGAGCACGGACTCGAACGCCGCGGTCGACTCCCAGTCGCGCGCCGCGAGCACGACGCCCGTGACCGCGGCGACGAGCAACGACCCGTAGCCGAGCGGCCGCCAGCGCAAGCCGAGCTCGCGCATCGCGCGACTGCGGCTCGCGCCCTCGGCGAGACGCACCGCGGGCACGCCGACGAAGACGAGCGCCGTCGACCCGCCGAACCAGATGCCGGCGGCGACCAGGTGGATCGCGACGAAGACCGAGGTCACGCGACCAGACTACGCACGCGCTCCGGCAGGTCGGCCGGCGCGAACTGCGCCCGCGACGCGGCCAGCTCGTCGGGCGTCCACCAGCGCACGTCGACGACGCCCTCGGCGTCGAGGTCGACGGTCGCGCGCGGCTCGTGGCCCTCGACCCGGACGAGGTAGGTCGTGTTCCGCTGCCGGTAGAGCACCCTCGCCCACGGGAACTCGCCGACGTGCTCGTAGAGCCGCTGACCGACGTCGAATGCCTGGAGCCCGACCTCCTCGCGCAGCTCCCGGCGGAGAGCGGCCTCGTGATCCTCGCCCGGATCGATGCCGCCGCCGGGCGTCCCCCACCACGTGTCGTCCCCGACCGGTCGGCGGTACTGGACGAGGAGCGTGCGCGCCGCGGCGTCGAGGACGAGCGCGCGGACCGCATCGCGCGGCACCGGCTCGAGCCAGGCACGCAACTCGCGAAAGGCACGGAGCCTCTCCGCGTACGGCACCGATGCGTTGGCCGGCGACGTCGAGGGGAGCACGAAGAGGCCGGTCCGCCCGATCGAGCGGAGCTGCGGGCCGAGCTCGGGCCGCTCGTTCCAGAGGCCGCGGTAGGCCTCCTTGCCGACGAACGCGACCGCCCGCGGCGAGACGGCCCGGATGCGCTCCTCGAACGCGCCGGCGTCGAAGTCGCCGCGACGGAGGTCGCCGGAGCCCGGCGTCGTGCGGTACGCGGCGTTCGTCAGCCCGTAGCCGATCTCCGGCAGCGCAAACTGCTCCTGCGGGTCGAACAGGCGCGGCGTGAAGCCGGCGTCGTGCAGCAACCGCCAGAAGTCGTTGCGCGGGTTCGCGAAGTGCGCCGCCGCCGCAGCCGAGACGCGTCCCGGGTTGATCCCGCAGAAGACGCAGTCGAGCCCCGGGGCGAGGACGTCGGGAACCGAGCTAGGAGTGCGAGCGGCCACGCGGCCTACAGCGTGGCACGCGCTGCGTCCACGTGGCCGTGCAGACCCAGGAGCTCGGGAGCGGCGGCGCGGGCCGCCTGCCGACCGTGACCGGTGGCCGGCGGCGCGAGGCCCACGTCCGGCACGCGCGCGTCACGCCGCCTCCGCCTCCGGGCCGCGTGCGTCGAGCCGCTCCGCGAACAGCTCGCGCAGGCGCTCGCCCCGACCGACTCTCGACTCGCCGGCCCGCAGCACGCGCACGACGGTCACGCGCTCTTCGCTCCGCCCGCCGTAGCAGCGTGCGTAGCACTCGGCCTCCGACAGCGTCCTGAGCCTCACGCCTCGCACCCTAGGACCGGGACCGGACGGATACGGTTCGCCTCGTGGCGGTCAGGGCGAGGGTCTTCGAGTACTCCGTCGAGCTCGACTCCGGCGGCCGTGTGACCATTCCCGGCGGCGGGCAGCTCGTGCCCCCCGAAGGGTGGACGGCCGACCACCTGCTCCTCGCAGCGCTCGTCCGCTGCTCGCTCGACAGCTTCGGCTACCACGCGCGACGCGCGGGCCACAGCGTGACCGCGTCCGGCTCCGCGCAGGGGACGATCACGAAGAGCGGAGCCGACGAGCGCTATCGCTTCGTCTCGATCGACGTGCGGGTCGACGCGCAGCTCGAGCCGCGCGCGGCCGATGCCGGAGAGCTGATCGCGAAGGCCGAGCGCGACTGCTTCGTCGGCGCCTCGCTCGCCGTCAAGCCGGAGTACGAGTGGCACGTGTCCTGACCACCGTGGACGCCGTGCGCGCGCGGTTCACCGCGCTCCAGCGCGACCTCGTCTTCTTCGACGGCCCCGGCGGCACGCAGGTGCCGGACTCGGTGATCGAGGCGATCGGCGACTACCTGCGCGACGCGAACGCGAACCTCGGTGGGCCGTTCGACACCTCGCGACGGTCCGACGAGCTCGTCGCGCTGGCTCACGGGACGGCGGCGGAGCTCCTGAACGCGGAGCCGGACGAGGTCGCGTTCGGGCAGAACATGACGACCCTCAACTTCGCGCTCTCGCGCGCGGCCTCGCGCGAGTGGCGGGAGGGCGACGAGGTCGTCTGCACCGAGCTCGACCACGACGGCAACGTCTCGCCCTGGCTCGAGCTCGCGCGCGACAAGGGGCTGAACGTCCGGCTCGCGCGGGTCGACGACGAATGCCGCCTCGACCTCGAGCACCTGCGCTCGCTGGTCGGCGCGCGAACACGCGTGGTCGCGTTCCCGTGGGCCGCCAACTCGGTCGGGACGATCACGCCCGTCGCCGAGATCGCGGAGATCGCGCACGCCGCCGGCGCGCTCGCCTGGGTCGACGCGGTCCACTACGGGCCGCACGGCCCGATCGACGTCCGGGCGGCCGCAGCCGACGTGCTCGTCTGCTCCCCGTACAAGTTCTACGGGCCGCACCTCGGCCTCGCGTACGTACGGCGCGAGACGGCCTCGGCGTGGCGGCCGTACAGGGTGAGGCCGGCGGAGAGCCGCTTCGAGACGGGCACGCTCGCACACGAGCTGCTGGCAGGCTTCGTCGCCGCGGTCGAGTACCTGGGCGACGTCGGCTGGGACTTCGTGGAGCAGCACGAGCGAGGGCTCGGGCAGCGGTTCCTGGACGGCCTCCCGGACGGCTGGGAGCTGCACGGGATCCCTTCGATGGAGGGTCGCGTGCCGACCTTTGCCGTCACGCACGAGCGGGTCGGCGTCGAGGAGGCCGCGACGCGTCTCGGGGAGCGCGGCTTCGCCGTCTGGCACGGCGACTACTACGCGGTCGAGATCATGAAGCGCCTCGGCCTGCCGGCAGGCGCTCTCCGGGTCGGGATCGTGCACTACAACACCGCCGGCGAGGTCGACCGGCTTTTGGGGGCGCTCGGCGAGCTCGCCTGAGCCTTGCCAGATCCCGCCCGCCGCGTGAAGATTCGTCGATCGCGACCATCGTCACGAGCGGCACTGCGGGCGAGCTCCTCGAGCGGGAGGAGGCGCTGTGCGCCCTCACGGCCGCGCTCGGCGCCGCTCGCGACGGGAGCGGGCGGCTCGTCCTCGTCTCCGGCGAGGCAGGCGTCGGCAAGACGTCGCTCGTGCGCGCGTTCTGCGCGGAGGAGCGGGCGAGAACGCCGGTGCTTGCCGGCGCCTGCGACCGGCTGCGGACACCGCGCCCGCTCGGGCCGTTCGCCGAGATCGCGGCCGGCGCCGGCGGACGGCTGCAGGAGTCGTTCTCGCGCACCGACGAACGCCCCCTCGAGGCGCTCGCGGAGCACCTTCGCGCGCAGGGCGAGAGCATCGTCGTCGTCGAGGACGCGCACTGGGCGGACGAGGCGACGCTGGACCTGATCGGCATGCTCGGCCGGCGCATCGAGCAGCTGCCGGCGCTCGTGCTCGTCACGTACCGCTCCGACGAGCTCCAGCGCTCGCACCCGCTGCGCATCCTGCTCGGCGATCTCGCGACGGCGTTCGGCGTCGAGCGCCTCCAGCTCGAGCCGCTGTCGGCGGCGGCCGTGGCGCGGCTCGCGGAGCCGCTCGCGATCGACGCCGAGGCCCTGTTTGCGGGGACCGGGGGCAACCCGTTCTTCGTCACCGAGGTGATCGCGAGCGGCGGAGCGACGATTCCGCCGACGGTGCGCGACGCGGTGCTCGCACGAGCGGCGCGGCTCGAGCCGGAGGCCCGCGCGCTCCTGGACGTGGTCGCGGTCGTCACCCGCCGCGCGGAGCTCTGGCTGCTCGAGGCGATCGGGGAGGGGCTCGACGCCCTGGACGCCTGCGTCGCCTCGGGCATGCTGCGCGCCGAACGCGACGGCGTCGCCTTCCGGCACGAGCTCGCGCGCCTCGCGATCGAGGAGTCGATTCCGCCGCGGCGGCATGCGCTTCTCGACGCGGCGGCGCTCGCGGCGCTGCGCTCGCCGCCGGACGGGCGGCTGGACCTGGCGCGGCTCGCCCACCACGCCGACGGCGCCGGCGACTCTGCGGCCGTGCTCGAGCTCGCCCCGGCCGCGGCCGCGGCCGCCGCTCGCCTCGGAGCGCACCGCGAGGCTGCGGCGCAGTACGCGCGGACCCTTCGGCACGGCGCGGGTCTGCCGCCGCGCGAGCGGGCGTCCCTGCTGATGGCACGCGCGGTCGAATGCCACCTCACCGACGACCACTGGACCGCGATCGGCGAGGCGCGCGAGGCGGCCGGCCTCTACCGGGAGCTAGGAGACGTAGCGGGCGAAGGCACCGCGAAGCTCAAGCTCGCGAGTCTCCTCTGGTGCGCGAGCGAGACGGCGGCGTCCGAGAGCGCCACCGACGAGGGGATCGCCCTGCTCGATTCGCTGGGCCCGTCGCCCGAGCTCGCCCGTGCGTACGAGCAGGCGTCGTCGAGGGCGATGAACCTCGAGCAGGCGGAGGCGGCGTTCCGATGGGGTGAGCGGCTGCTCGAGCTCGGCGAACACGTCGAGCCGCGGACCTTCGTCGCGTATCTGAACGACACGGGGACGATGAAGCTCCTGCTCGGCCGGCGCGATGAGGGTCGCGCCGACCTCGAGCGGAGCATCTCGCTCGCCGTCGAGGCCGGCCTCGATTCGGATGCGGGACGCGGGTACATCCATCTCGGCTGGGCAGGAGCGCGCATCAGGGACTTCTCGCTCGACGGGCTGCTCGAGCAAGGGATCGACTATTGCGCCGAGCGCGGCCTCGAGCTGTGGCGCCTGTACGTGATCGCCTACCGTGCGCGCCTCCAGCTCGATCGCGGACGATGGGACGACGCGGCGGACGCCGCGACGTACGTGCTCCGGCAGCCACATGAAGCGCTCCTGCTGCGGCTCCTCGTGTTGACGACGCTCGCGACGGTGCGGATGCGGCGCGGCGACCCGGCCGCGGACGAGCTGCTGGCGGAGGCGGCGAGGATCGCCGACGGGAAAGGTGATCTCCAGCACCTCGCGCCGGCGGCGATCGCCTCGACGGAACTCGCGGCGCTCGCCGGCGACGCGGACGCGGCCGCCGAGGCGTCGACCCGTGTACTCGCCCTCGCGCACGACCGTGGCGCCGTGTGGGTGGTCGGCGAGCTCGCGCTCTGGCGGCGCCTCGCGGGGATCGACGAGCCGGCGCCGGCGGGCATTCCCGAGCCCTACGCGCTCCAGCTGGCCGGCCGCGGCGGCGAGGCGGCCGAGGCGTGGCGCCGGTTCGGCTGCCCCTACGAAGCGGCGCTCGCGCTCGCCGACGCGTCCGGGCTCGAGGAGCTTCGGCGTCTCGGCGCAGGCCCGGTGAAGGACGCGCTCGCCCGCGAGCTCCGCGAGCGCGGCGAGCGCGGGATCCGGCGCGGCCCGCGCGCCTCGACCCGGGCCAATCCCGCCGGCCTGACGTCACGGGAGAGCGAGGTGCTCTCGCTGGTCGGCGAAGGCCTCCGGAACGCGGAGATCGCCGAGCGCCTCGTCCTCTCGACACGCACGGTGGAGCATCACGTCGCCTCGATCCTGCGCAAGCTGGGTGCCCGCACGCGTGCCGAGGCCGCCGCCCGCGCGGCCCAAGTTAGGTAAGGCCGCCGCGCAATCTGGGCAGTGCCGCCGATGCCGCGCGGCGCGGCTGCTCCTACCGTCGAATCGTCAACTGTTCGCGAAAGGAGAGGCGGAATGCCGAGATACGTCGTCGAGCGCACCTTCCCGAGCGGGCTCGCGATCCCCGTCGATGCCGCCGGCGCGCAGGTGTGCCTGACGGTCGTCGACCGGAACGCCGACGAGGGCGTGACCTGGGTGCACTCGTACGTGAGCGACGACAAGCGAAAGACGTTCTGCGTCTACGACGCGCCGAGCCCGGAGGCGATCCGGAAGACGGCGCAGCGCAACGACCTGCCGGTCGACCGGATCACGCAGGTCAGCGTCCTCGACCCGTACTTCTACCGCTCCGAATGAAGGGGGAGACCATGAAGAAGACACTGCTCATCGCCTGGGCCGCGACGACGCTCGTGCTGGCCGCGGCGGCCACGGCCACCGCCGGGGACGGCGGCCTCAGCGACGCGCGCGCCGCGACGGCGCAGTTCCAGCGCTTCGACGCCGCACTGGCGGCCGGCTACGACACCGAGGTGATCGACCTGAACGGCCTCGCGTGCATCGACGACATCGAGAACCACACCGGCGGCATGGGGATCCACTACCTGAACGGCGCGTACTTCGACCCGTTCGTGAACGGGCATTTCGTCTCCGGGAACGTCGACGCCTCGACGCCCGAAGCGGTCATCTACGAGCCGACGGGGAACGGGCGGATGCGCCTCGTCGCGGTGGAGTACATCGTCACCAAGGAAGGATGGGAGGCGTCGCACGGCGCCGGCGCGGCGCCACCGTCGCTCTTCGGCCAGGAGTTCGAGCTCGTCCTCGCCGGGAACCGTTACGGCCTGCCCGACTTCTACGAGCTGCATGCCTGGATCTGGAAGAACAACCCGCTCGGCATGCACAACGACTGGAACCCGGACGTCACCTGCGCGAACGCGTAGGAGGAGCTCGCGTCAGCCGGGATAGGGCTCGCCGGCGGCCTCGGCCCACGGCGAGCCCGCCGTCCGGCGGATGGGGTCGGGGTCGATCCCCCGCGCCTCGGCGACCGCGAGCGTGAGCAGCTGGAAGCGCACGATGTCGACGACGGGATGCTGCGTCGGCACGAGCTCGACCCGGCAGCCGAGCTTCTCGAGCGCGGCCGCCGCGTCCGCCGCGCGCTCCGCGGCGCGCCCCTCGCCCTCGAGGACGTAGGCACGCACCGTCTCGTCGACCGCGGCGAGGTGCCCGTGCAGGAGCTGCTCCGTCTCGTACGCCGTCGCGTCGACCCATGCGCCCTCGCGGAGCTTCAGCGCCGCTTCCTGCGCGGTCGGCCAGTCCCGTCCTGCACCGACGAGCAGCACCCGCGACTCCTCGAACCGCTCGACGGGTTGCGCGAGCGCCTGCTCGACGGCGCCCGGCAGCCGGTCGATCTCCTCTCCGTGCAGCGCCTCGAGCGCCGCGACCGCGCACGTGTAGCTCGCGGTGTGGCACCACGAGCGCTCGAGCTCCGGGGTGCAGACGACCACCTCGTCGACGAGCTCGGCCAGTTCCGACTCCGGGTTCCCGGTGACGAGCCACACGTCACCGCCGAACGCCCGCTCCGCCTCCATCGTCAGCGGCGTCGCTCCCTCGTGGGAGACACAGACGAGGATGTCCGCGTACGGCGGCCGCAGCACCAGCTCGAGCGCCTGCACCGCGAAGCCGCCCGTCTGCGCCGCGTGGAACGACGTGCCGCAGCCTGTGTGGACGACGGTCGCGTCCGCGGGCAGCCGCCGGTCGGTCGGCACCCCCCGCAGCCAGTCGGGCTGGGCGAAGATCGTGCGTCTCGTCTCGCCGGGCACAGATGCGTCTATACCATCGCCGCGGTGCCCGTCCGCGCGTTCCTGTTCGATTTCGACGGGCTGATCCTCGACACCGAGACCGCGTCGCGCGCCGGGTGGGAATGGCTCTATCGCGAGCACGGGTACGAGCTGCCACCGGAGAAGTGGGCGCTGATGGTCGGGACTGTCGACGGCTGGGACATCTGGGGCCACCTGGAGGAGCTCGTGGGCGCCCCGCTCGACCGGCCGGTGTGGAACGAGCAGCGTTACGCGCACGAGGTGACCCTGCTCGAGGCGGAGGAGCTCCGCCCGGGAATCGCCGACTACCTCGAGTACGCGGAGGAGCACGCGCTGAAGCGCGCAATTGTCTCGAGCGCGTCGCGTCGCTGGATCGACATGCACCTGGAGCGCCTCCAGCGCGCGTACGGCTGGGATGCGATCCTCACGGCCGACCACGATCCGTCGCGAGCGAAGCCGCACCCGACGCTCTACCTGGAGGCGCTCGAAGCGGTCGGCGTCCCGGCCACGAACGCGGTCGCGTTCGAGGACTCGCCGAACGGCGCCGCCGCCGCCAGGTCGGCCGGGATCTACGTCGTCGGCGTCCCGAACAACGTCACCGCAGACCTCGGGCTCGGCGAGCACGTCGACCTGCTGCTCGACTCCCTGTCGGACCTTTCGCCGAGCGCTCTCGTCCGTCGATTAGCGTAGGGCGCATGAGCGTCTACCAGCGTCACTCCCTCTCGAACGGCCTGCGCGTCCTCACCGCGCCGCTCGACCACGCGCAGTCGGTCGCGTGCTACGTCATGCTCGCCGCCGGCTCGCGCTACGAGAATGCCGCGAACCGCGGCATCGCGCACTTCGCCGAGCACATGTTCTTCAAGGGCACCGAGCGCCGGCCGACTGCCCGCGACATCGCGATGGAAGTCGACTCGATCGGCGGCGAGTTCAACGCGTTCACCTCCAAGGAGTACACCGGCTACTACATCCGCTGCGCGGCGGAGCAGCGCGACCAGGCGTTCGACGTGCTCGTCGACATGCTGCGCAACTCGACGTTCGACCGGGACGAGCTGGAGCGCGAGAAGGGCGTGATCGTCGAGGAGATGAACATGTACTTCGACACGCCGCGCGACTACGTCGGCTCCGTCTACGAGGAGCTGCTGTTCGGCTCGAACCCGCTGGGCTGGGAGACGCTCGGCACGAAGGACACCGTCACGGGCGCGACCCGGGAGACGTTCCTCGACTACATCGGCGAGTGGTACACACCGTCGCGCATGGTCGTCGGCTGCGCGGGCGCGGTGGGCGACGACCTGCTGCCGATGCTCGAGGGGCTGCTCGGCGACCTCTCGGGCGACGACGCCGGCTCGCCCGCGCCGGCCGAGCTCGAACGGTCGCAGGAGCCGCGCGTGCGCCTCCACCGGAAGGAGTCCGACCAGGCGAACGTCGGCATCGGCGTCCCGTCGTACCCGCTCGGGCACCCGGACCGGTACGCGCTGCAGTTGCTCGGCACCGTTCTCGGCACCGGCATGTCGTCGCGCCTCTTCCTCGAGGTGCGCGAGAAGCGGGGGCTCGCGTACTACGTCTACGCGTTCAACAACTCGTTCACCGACGCGGGCACGCTCTATGCGCAGGCGGGCGTCGACCTGAAGCGGGCCGAGGAGGCGGTCGAGGTGATCGCGACGGAGTTCAAGAAGCTGGCGGAGG
Source organism: Gaiellaceae bacterium (assembly GCA_035763525.1). Lineage (GTDB taxonomy): Bacteria > Actinomycetota > Thermoleophilia > Gaiellales > Gaiellaceae > PALSA-600. Next base: position 35,429 of record DASUAX010000052.1, on the reverse strand, counting down.
AGCCGGTGCCGTCGGACGAGCTCGAGAAGGCGCGTGCGCTCGCGAAGGGCCGCTTCGTCCTGCAGACGGAGAGCCCCAACGGGCTGCTCCTGTTCGGCCTGCGTCGCGAGGTGCTCGAGGGTGCCGCAGCCGAGCCGGCGGAGCTGCTCGCCGGGCTCGACGCCGTCACCGTCGAGGACGTGCAGCGGGTCGCGCAGGACGTGATCGGCGGCTCGGGCCTCCGCTGCGCGGTGATCGGCCCCTTCGACGAGGAGGAGGCGTTCGCCCGCCTGCTCTAGCCCCGGCCGCGCGGGGCACGTCCCGTCGCCAAACGACGTGCCGAGAGTGTGACGAAGTATCCACAGGCGGCGAGGGCGCCGACGAACGCGAGCGCAACTGCGAGAAAGGAAAGCTCGCTCCACCGGTAGTGGCCGAGGACGACCATGCGGACCGCGACGCCGCCGGTGACGCCGAGGAGCCATGTCGGGACGAAGCTGCGCGTCCACCACGCCATCGCGAGCCAGCAGCCGAGGAGCGGGACGACATCCGCCAGGTAGCCGCCGGCGGAGACGCCGTCTTCGTGCGAGAGCTGCCCGATCGTCGCGAAGATGACGATCGCGAGCGTGCCCGCGAGCGCGAGCCGCCTCACGGTAAGAACCGGCGGACGCCGCGGAAGTCGCTCGTCCGCACCGGCACGATCCGCACCTCGCTGCGCGAGTTGGGCGCCTCGATCATGCGGCCGCCGCCGAGGTACATCGCGACGTGCCCGACGACCGGGTGCTCGTAGAAGAGCAGGTCTCCCGGCAGCATCTTCGCGAGCGGCACCGGCTTGCCGGCGGCGAACTGCGCGTCGGCGTCGCGGGGGATCGTGATCCCATGCGCGCGATACACGGCCCAGGTGAGGCCGGAGCAGTCGTAGCCCCAGGCAGAGAGGCCGCCCCACAGGTAGTGCAGCCCGAGGGAGCCCTTCGCCGTGCGCACGAGGTCGGTGCGCGTGGCGGGCAGCTTCCGGGTCGCCGCGGCCGGAACAGCGCCGCGCGGAACCTGCGAGCCGAAACCGACCTCGGCGCCGTTCGCGAGCCGAGCGCGGTGCGCGGTGACGACGAGCGGCGCCGAGAAGCGCACGCCGAGCTGCCAGGAGCGCACCCAGCCCGGATAGCCGCGAGCGTCGAGTGGCGACGGCTGGTCGGGCACGGCGATCCTCGTCCAGCCGCCTCGTCGTTCGAGCACCCTCACCTGCTCCCCGTAGAGCACCTGCGTCGGCATGTGGCCGACGAGCGCGAGCCGCTGCGGGACCGTCACCGTGCGCGTCGGCCACACGTGCGGGTCGAGCGGCAGGTGGCCGGCGTTCGGCGCCTCCCAGACGTTCGCGACCGGCACGCGGACGGTGGCCGCTTGCCCTGGCGCGACGGCGAGGACGAGCGCTGCGGCGAGTGCCCCTATCACTCGCCGCAGCGTAGCCCGCCTCCCTCCCCGGCCCTACAGGGGGTGATTCGAGCGGAAGAGGTCTGCCGGATCTACCTCCGCCTTGATCCGCTTGAGACGGGCATGCACGAGCTCCGGCCAGAGCGTCCGCGAGTCACGGCGGCTCTCGGCGAAGTTGAGGTAGGTGTGCCCCGACTGCCACGGCTCGAGCGACGCCATCAGGCTCGCGACCGTCGCGTGCACCGCCGCCTTCGCCTCCGCGGTGGGCGCGATGCCGACCGCGAACATGATGTACGGCGCCGCGAACACGGAGACCGCGCCGTGCTCCGGCCGCGGCCGGGCGACCGCGCCTCCGTAGTGGCGGATCTCGGTGCTGAGGATCGGCTTGCCGACGACCTCGCGAACGAAGACGTCGATCGTCTCGTCGGTGAGCGCGTCGAGCATGCCGCCGTCGCCGGCGCCCGGCACCGGGTGGTCCGGGTCCATGTGCAGGTGCGAGAGCTCGACCATCGACATCGGCCTGAACGTGTCCATCGCCGGCCCGAGCGCGCGGAGCGGCTCGAGCAGCGCGTCCATCTCGGCGCCGTCGTCGCCGCAGTAGATCGCCTGCACGACCGCGAACGAGTTGCCGCGCATGGGCTCCGGGATCTCGGGGATCGGCGGGAACTGCAGGATGCGGCCGATGCTCGTGACCTCTTCCGGCACCGTCTCCGTCCAGTCGCGCCAGGCGCGCAGAACCTCGGCGGCCCGCTCGACCGGGAACCAGAGGTGGCCGGCGTGGACCGAGTCGAGCTCGAGCAGCTCGATCTCGACGGCGGTGACGACCCCGAACGAGCCGCCGCCGCCCCGCAGCGCCCAGAAGAGCTCGGGGTCGTTGTCGGCGTCGACGCGGCGGAGCTCGCCGTCGGCGGCGACGAGCTCGATCGCCGTCACGTGATTCGTCATCAGGCCGTGCTTGCGCGCGAGGAACGAGAGCCCGCCGCCGAGGGCGTAGCCGACGACGCCGACGTCGGGCGAGGAGCCCGCGAGCGCGGCCAGGCCGTGCTCGGCGGCCGCCTCGACGACCTCGATCCAGATCGTGCCCGCGGGCGCGCGCGCGATGCGCTTCTCCGGGTCGACCGTGACGCCGCGCAGCCGCTCCAGCTTCACGAGCACGGTGCCCGCGAGGTCGCCGAGCGACGCGGCGTTGTGGCCCGTGCTCTGCGCGGTGACGCGGTAGCCCTCGGCCGCCGCCCAGCGCACGACGTTCGCCACCTCCTCGGCGCTCTCCGGTAGCGCCACCGCCTCGGGCCGCTGGTCGACGGCGAGGTTCCAGGCGAGACGTGCGTCGTCCCAACCCTCCTCGCCGGGGAGGAGGACGTTCTCGGGCGCCCGCACCTCCGCGTAGAGCTGTGTCATCTCTCTTCGTCCTTTCCTTCGTCTCGCGAATGTCGAAGGAGAGGATGCGGCGGCCCGGGCGGGCGCGAATCGGCCGCGGGAGCGATTCGCGTCGGCCGCGGCGACGACCCGTGCGTCGTCCCTCAGGAGGACACGAACCGCCGCGGCCGATTCGGGCGGTGCGCGTGGTCAGACCAAAAGTGCCGGGATCGCCACGCGGGATCCACAGGCAGGCGAAGAGCAGGCGCTTTCGTGTCCCCATAGTCCGAAGCAGCCCCGGGCCTTCCGGACGGCGAGACTGGTCAGACCAGGGTCCGGCCCTCCCGCGCAGCGGGAGGGCCGGAACGTCGCTAGTCGTCCTTGCCGGCCTCCGCCTGGCCGCGCTCGCGGATCTCCTCCACCACGGTCGGGTCGGCGAGGGTCGTCGTGTCGCCGAGCGGCCGGTTCTCGGCCACGTCCCGAAGCAGGCGGCGCATGATCTTGCCGCTCCGGGTCTTCGGCAACTCCGGCGTGAAGACGATGTTCGCCGGCTTCGCGATCGGGCCGATCTTCGCCGCCACGTGATTGCGGAGCTCCTCGAGCTTCTCGACCGAGCCCTCGTCGCCGCCCTTCAGCGTCACGAACGCGACGATCGCCTGGCCCGTGGTGGCGTCGTTTCGGGCGGCGACCGCGGCCTCGGCGACGTCGTGGTGGTCGACGAGCGCCGACTCGACCTCGATCGTCGAGATGCGGTGCCCTGAGACGTTCATCACGTCGTCGACGCGCCCGAGCAGCCAGAAGTCGCCGTCCTGATCGATCCGGGCGCCGTCGCCTGCGAAGTAGACGTCGCCGTACTTCGACCAGTACGTCTCGCGGTACCGGGCGTCGTCACCGTAGATCCCGCGCAGCATCGCGGGCCACGGCCGCTTCAGCACCAGGTAGCCGCCCCCGCCGGGGCCGACCTCCTCCCCCGACTCGTTGTAGATCGCCGCCTCGACGCCCGGGAACGGCTTCGTCGCCGACCCGGGCTTCGTCGTCGTCACGCCGGGAAGCGGCGTGATCATGATCATCCCCGTCTCCGTCTGCCACCACGTGTCGACTACGGGGCAGCGCCCCCCGCCGATGTGCTCGTGGTACCAGACCCACGCCTCGGGGTTGATCGGCTCGCCGACCGACCCGATCAGCTTCAGCGACGACAGGTCGTGCTTCTCCGCGTGCTCCGGCCCCCACTTCATGTGCGTGCGGATCGCCGTCGGGGCCGTGTAGAGGATCGTCGCCTTGTACCGCTCGACGATGTCCCACCAGCGGTCCTTGTCGGGGAAGTCCGGCGTGCCCTCGTACATGACCGAGGTGGCGCCGTTGCACAGCGGGCCGTAGACGATGTAGCTGTGACCCGTGATCCAGCCGACGTCGGCGGCGCACCAGTACACGTCGGTGTCCGGCTTCAGGTCGAACACGTGGTAGTGCGTCGCCGCCGTGCCGACGAGGTAGCCGCCGGTCGTGTGCGCGATGCCCTTCGGCTTCGCCGTGGTGCCGCTCGTGTACATGAGGAAGAGCAGGTCCTCCGAGTCCATCGGCTCAGGCGGGCACGATGACGGATCGTCCGAGCCGCGGACGTCGTGGTACCAGCGGTCGCGGCCCTCCGTCATCGGCACGTCGCCGCCGGTGCGGCGGACGACGACGGACGCCTTGACACCGGGCGCGTCGGACATCGCCTCGTCGGCGATCTTCTTCAGGGGCACGGTGGTGCCCCGCCGCCACGCCTCGTCCTGGGTGATCAGCACCTCGCAGCCCATGTCGTTCATGCGGCCGCTGAGCGAGTCGGCGGAGAAGCCGCCGAACACCACCGTGTGCGGCGCGCCGAGTCGCGTGCACGCGAGCATCGCGATCGGGAGCTCCGGGATCATCCCCATGTAGATCGCGACCGGCGTGCCCTTCGAGACGCCGACCCCCTTGAGCGCGTTCGCGAAGGCGACGACCTCCTTCTGCAGGTCGGCGTAGGTGATCTCACGCCGGTCGTTCTCCGGCTCGCCTTCCCAGAAGTAGGCCACCCTGCCGCCGTTGCCGGCCTCGACGTGCCGGTCGACGCAGTTGTACGACACGTTCAGCTTCCCGCCGAGGTACCACTTGGCGTACGGCAGCTCCCATTCGTAGAGCTTCCCGAACGGCTCGAACCAGGAGACGCGCTCCTTGCCCTCCCGCTCCCAGAACGCCTCGAAGCCCTCGTCGTAGATCGCCGCCTTCGCGTTCGCCTGTGCCGCGAACTCGGCCGGCGGCGGATACTCGCGCTCCTCGAGGAGGAGCGTGTCGATTGCGCGAACCTCGGTCTCCATGGTGAGAGCCTACGCGTGCCGGCCGCGCGGCATCGGCCTGCCGATCCGGCCGCCTTCGAGCGAGAGCGGCGCGCCGACAGGTAGGACAGGACGGCCCTTCATGCCGTTGATCACGCCGGAGGCGGACGCGTACCAGGCGACCGCGGCGGTGGCGATCCCGAGCCAGCCGCCGGTGTGCACCCAGCCGCTGTTGGCATGGCCGTGCGCCTCCATGAAGTTGCCGACGGCGAGCACGATCTCCGTCGCCTCGAGCGTCAGGAAGACGAGGAAGACGGCGACGCTGACCTGGGTCGACCAGAGCAGCATGTAGGTGTTGAAGATCGCGAACGCGACCAGGAACCAGGCGACCGCGTTCGGCAGGTTCGCGCCGGTGAGCGCCGCCGCGAAGCTCTTCGACACGACCGCGAGGACGACGAAGACGCCGAGGCCCATCCAGAAGCCGCCGTAGGTCGAGAACGCCGTGGCGCCGAACACGTTGCGGTTGCGGAACTCCCACATCCCGGCGCACAGCTGGACGAGCCCGCCGTAGAAGAGTGCGAGACCGACCCAGATCAGGTCGGGGATGAACGTCGCGTCGTGACCGCTGAGCATGAAGGTCGTCAGCGCGAACGCGGCCAGACCGAGCGGCGCTGGGTCTGCGGCCGCGGGTGTCGACTCGACCACCACCCGGGTGGGAGCGACCTCGGCAGCAACTGCCATGTCTCCTCCTCTCGCCGCGGCGGCCCGCCGCGGCTTGAACGGGTACCGATGTTTTGCGGGTTACCCGGGAGAAAGCTGCTGAAACGTTCGCCGCTAGGGCTCGAGGTCGTACGGATAGTGCGTCAGGTTCTCCGCGCCGTCGGCCGTGACGAGGACGAGGTCCTCGAGCCGCACGCCGCCGTAGCCCTGTCGGTACAGCCCCGGCTCCACCGTCACCACGTCACCGGTGCGGAGCGGCGAGCCCGCCACGAAGCCGAGGCCGGGCTCCTCGTGCACCTCGAGGCCGACGCCGTGGCCGAGGCCGTGGAAGAAGCCGTCCGCGAGCGTCTGGCCCGGCTCCTTCGTGCGGATGGTCGGCTCGCCGGCCGCCTCGAAGATCTCGCAGGTCGCGTCGAAGATGTCCCGCCCCTGCGCTCCGTCACGGATGCGCTCGATCGCCGCGTCGAGCGCCTCCTTGCAGAGTCGGTGCCATTCCCGCACGCGGTCGGGCACCTCGCCGACGACGAACGTGCGGGTCATGTCGCAGTAGACGAACGCCTCGTTGTCGCGCGGCCAGATGTCGATGACGACGGGAACGCCGGTCGCGATCGGCCCGGAGCCCATGTCGTGACCGACAGCGCCCTGCGGGCCCGGCGCGACGATGAACTCGTCGGCGGACGTCCCGTGCTCGGCGAAGACGCGGCTCATTGCCGCCTTCACCTCCTCCACCGTCAGGCCGCAGTCCGCGACGCGCGTGCGCAGCAGCTCGCGCGCGGCGTCCATCGCCGCCTCGGCCGCGCGCTGGGCCCGCTTCATGCCCGCGAGCTCGGCCTCGCTCTTCACGCGGCGGCGGTCGTCGAAGAAATCCTTGTCGACCGTCAGCTCGACGCCCTCGCCGCGCAGCGCGTCGGCGAGCCAGAGCGGGAACGTCTCGGGGACGACCGCACTCCGGACACCCAGCTCCTTCACCCCGCGCAGATGCAGGTCGCGCCGGATCTCCGCGAGCCGCTTCCCGGACGCGCGCAGCTCGTCGATGCCGAGCTCCTCCCAGAGGTGGAGCTGGTACGAGTCGACCTCGGCGAGCCGCACCGCCTCCATCGAGTTGACGACGAGGTGCTTGGCCCCGTCCTTCTCGGCGTAGAGGAACGGGTCGGGCACCCCGAGCGGCACCTCGTGCCGCAGCTCCGGCGAACGGAAGGAGTCCGCGTAGATGAGGACGTCTGGCACGGACCTGACCTTATCTACACTCGGCCGGATGGACGCGCGTGCCAGGGCGCTCGAGCTGGTCGAGCAGTGGCAGGAAGAGCTGCAGCGGCTCTTACCGGCCGGCGCGGACATCTTCGACGCGCACCTGCACCTCGGGCACGACATCGACGGCATGGTCGGCGACTACGACCAGCTCGAGCAGCTGATGGCCGAGTACGGGATCTCGCGGGCGTTCATGTTCTGCCTCGACGAGCCCGACCGCCACCCTTCCTTCACGGCGGCGAACGACCGCACGCTCGCGTTCGCCGAGCGCTCGAACGGCCGGCTGATCCCGTTCGCGCGGCTCGACCTGAACGAGTCGCCGCTCGAGGAGGCGCGGCGCTGCTTCGACGCGGGCGCGCGCGGGATCAAGCTCCATCCTCGTGCGCAGAAGTTCACGGCGACGGACGAGCGCCTCGGCCCCGTGTTCGAGCTCGCGGCCGAGCGGCGCGTGCCGATCCTGATCCACGCGGGCCGCGGCCTGCCGCCGATCGCGGAGGGCCTGCGGGCGCTCGTCGACCGCTACCCCGAGGCGCCGTTGATCCTCGCTCATGCCGGGATCGCCGACATGGCCGCGCTCGCGGCGTGCATGCGCGGCCGTAAGGGCGTGTTCTTCGACACCTCGACGTGGAGCCCGATCGACCTGCTCGACTTCTACCGCCAGGTGCCGCCCGAGCAGGTCGTGTACGCGAGCGACTACCCGTACGGCCAGCAGCCGGGGTCGCTGCTGATCGCCGTGCAGACCGCGCGCCGCGCCGGCTACTCCGACGACCACCTGCGCGGCATGCTCGCAGGCAACGCGAACGCGCTCGCGGACGGCGGCGAGCTGCCCGAGCCGAGCGGCTGGACGGGGCCCGACGTCGTCTCCATCCCGCTCCAGCTCCTGCGCATCGAGCAGTACCTGGCGATGGCGACACCGCTCCTCTGGTCGCGCCAGCCGGACCAGGTGGGCGTGCTCGGGCTCGCCATCAACGCGTGCGCCGAGCGAAACGGCTATGCCGAGTCCGTCGACCGCGTCCGCGAGCTGCTCGTGGCGGCACGCGACCTGTGGGAGACGATCCCCGGGATCGAGGAGGAGGTCGAGGCGCGGCAGACGATGCGCCTGACGCACCGGCTCGTGCACCTCGCGCAGATCGAGACGGTGGCGGCGGCGTGAGAATCGACGTCAACGACCACGCGTACGAGCTGCGCTGCGAGGTGGGGACGACGCTCGCCGAGGCGCTCCGCGACGAGCTCTCGCTCACCGGCACGAAGATCGCGTGCGGCGAGGGCCACTGCGGCGCGTGCACGGTGCTCGTCGACGGCACGCCGGTGCTCTCCTGCATCACGCTTGCGCACGCGGTCGGCGATGCGAAGGTGACGACCGTCGAGGGGTTGCGCGAGCATCCGATGTTGCGCGCGTTCGTGCGGGCCGACGCGCTCCAGTGCGGCTTCTGCACGCCGGGGCAGGTCGTGAGCGCGGTGGCGCTCGTCGAGGCGACCCCGGACCCGACGACGGAGGAGATACGGCACGCCATGGCGGGGAACCTGTGCCGCTGCGGCGCGTACCCGAAGATCGAGGAGGCGATCCGCACGTGGCGAGACTGATCCGCACCGAGAAGGAAGTCGAGGGTCGCTACGAGGAGGTCTTCATCGTCGTCGAGGAGGACGCGCTCGAGCAGTGGCCGGCAGGCCCGGGCGAGGTCGTCGGACGGCCGGCGACGCGCGTCGACGGCTTCGAGCGGGCGTCGGGGCAGGCGGTCTACACGGCCGACCTGCGCAAGCCGGGGATGCTGCACGCGGCCGTGCTCAGGTCGCCGCATCCGCGGGCGCGCGCGACGGTCGACCTGTCACCGGCGCTGTCGCTCCCGGGCGTCCACGCGGCCGTCGGCCCCGGCGAGATCGAGCAGCTCTCCGCCGACTGCAACTACCAGGGCCAGGCGATCGCAGCGGTGTGCGCCGACACGCTCGCGCAGGCACGCGCAGCGGTGCGCGCGATCCGCTGCGACTTCGAGGTGCTCGAGCCGCTGCTCGACCCGGACGAGGCGGTGCGCCGCGGCGAGCTGCTCGGCGACCCGCGCGTCCGCGAGCGCGGCGACTACGAGCGCGGCCTCTCGGAGGCGGACGTCGTCGTGGAGGCCGAGTACCGCACGCAGGTCGTCCTGCACAACTCGCTGGAGACGCACCAGGCGGTCGTCGAATGGACACGCGAGGACGCCGTCGAGGTGCACATCTCGACGCAGTACGTCTGGGGCATCCGCGACGCCGTCGCCGAGGGACTCGGCCTGCCGGCCGACAACGTGCGCGTCGTGTGCCGCTACATGGGCGGCGGCTTCGGGTCGAAGAACTCGCCGGACGAGTACACGTTCATCGCCGCGGAGCTCGCGAAGCGCACCCGGCGCCCGGTGAAGTGCGCGCTGACCCGTCGCGAGGAGAACACCGCCGCGGGCAACCGGAACGCCACGATCCAGCGGCTCACGGTCGGCGCGCGCAGCGACGGCACGCTCACGGCCCTCGGCGGCGAGTTCGTGAACGCGGTCGGCTGGGGCGGCTGGTCGTCCGGCACCGAGGGGCCGATGCAGATGCTCTACGCCTGCCCGAACGTGAAGACGACGACGCACGGCGCAAAGCTCAACCTGCCGCCGATGAAGGCGTTCCGCGCGCCGGGCTTCGTGGAGGGGACGTTCGGCCTCGAGGCGCTGCTCGACGAGCTCGCCGCGAAGCTCGACCTCGACCCGCTCGAGCTGCGTCGGCGCAACCACACGGAGCAGACGCCCGAGGGCGGCGAGTACAGCGACAAGAACCTGCTCGAGTGCTACCGCCGTGCCGAGCCACACTGGGCGCGCAGGCACGAGGTGCGGGCGCGCTCCACCGAGACGGTGAAGCGCGGCGTCGGGATGGCCTCGCAGATCTGGTACGGCGGCGGCGGCCCGCCGAGCTACGCCTGGGTGCGAGTCGGCTCCGACGGCCGCGCCACGGTCGTGACCGCGATGCAGGACATCGGCACGGGCACGCGCACCGCGATGGCGCAGATCGCGGCCGAGGAGCTGCGCGTCCCGCTCGAGCACGTCACGGTGTCGCTCGGCGACACGGACCGCGGGCCGTACGCGACGTTGAGCGCAGGCTCGTCGACGACGCCGTCCGTCGGCCCCGCCGTGCGGGCCGCGGCTGCCGACGCACGCGCGCAGATCGAGGAGATCGCCGAGCAGCGCGGACTGTCGAAGGACGCCTCGGTCGCCGAGGTGGTCGACGTGCTCGAGGACGCGCAGATCCTCGGCAAGGGCGCACGGGGCCCGAACCCGACGGGGATGCAGGTACTCACGTTCGGCGTCCAGGTCGCGGAGGTCGCGGTCGACGTCGAGACGGGCGAGGTGTGGGTCGAGCGGATCGCGGCGGTGCACGACGTCGGCCGCGTGATCAACCCGCTCGGCGCCTCGAGCCAGATCGAGGGCGGGATCATCCAGGGGATCGGCCACACCCTCTCGGAGGAGCGCCTCCACGACCCGGCGACGGGCCGCCTGCTGACGACGACGCTCGACGCGTACAAGCTGCCGACGATCGCGGACGTCCCCGAGATCGTCAGCGAGCTGCTCGACGTGCCCGACACGCACCTGACGAACCTCGGCTCGAAGGGGCTCGGCGAGCCGCCGATCATCCCCACTGCGGCTGCGATCGCGAACGCTATTCGCGACGCGACGGGCGCCGACGTGCGGCGGCTGCCGATCAGCCGCGAGGAGATGCTGCGCGCGCTCCGCGAGGCGGAGGCTCGGCAGAAGGAGAAGGTTGGAGCTCCGGCAGGCGTCTAGCCCGACGGACGTCGGACCGGGCGAGCTGCCGCTGGCCGGCGGCACCGAGCTCGTGCCTCTCGTCCGAAACGGCCTGGTCCAGGGACAGTCCCTGGTCACGGTCGGGACGGTCGTGCCCCGAGGGGTCACGGGGGGCAGGATCGGCGCGGGCGCGCCGCTCGCCGAGCTCGAGTGCGACCCGCAGGTGCCCGACGTCCTCCGCGAGGCATGCAGGCTCGCGGCCAGCCCGCAGCTCCGCAACATGGGGTCGCTCGGCGGCAATCTGCTGCAGGCGACGCGCTGCTGGTACTGGCGCCTCAACTGGCCCTGCCGCCTGCACGGAGGACCGGAGTGCTTCGCGCACGAGGGCGAGCACCGCGAGCATGCGATCTTCGCGAACGGCTTCTGCGCCTCGGCACATCCCTCCGACGTCGCGGCCGCGCTGCTCGCGCTCGACGCCCGGCTGCGGACGACCCGGCGGGAGCTGCCGCTCGCCGAGCTCTACCGGCTGCCGACCGAGGACGACCGACGGACGACGACGCTCGAGCCCGGCGAGCTGATCCTCGAGGTGGGCTACGACGAGCCCGACGCGAGCGTCTACCTGAAGGCGATGGAGCGAAAGCGGTGGGCGTTCCCGATCGTCGGCGTTGCCGCGGTACGGCGAGGCGTCGCGACGCGCGTGGCACTCGCCGGCGTCGCTCCGATCCCCTGGCTCCTGGACGGCTTCGACAGCGCGACGCCGCTGCCGCGGAACGCGTACAAGGTCGATGTGGCGAAGGCGCTCGTGAAGCGGGCAACGGCGGCGGTCGCCGGGTGAGGCTCGTCGTCGTGGCGGTGCTCGCCGTCACGCTCGTCGGTTGCGGCGGCAAGAAGAAGATCGCGGCCACCCTCGGCACGACGAACGCGACGACGACGATCGACTCCTACGGCTGTCACCCGGTGAAGACACCGGACCCGGAGGAGCGCCGTGCGCCGAAGCCGACACGGGCGCTCGACCCGTCGAAGACGTACGACGTCACGCTCGAGACGAACTGCGGCAGCTTCACGATCCGGCTCGACGTAAAGGACTCGCCGCACACGACGGCGTCGTTCGTCAGCCTCGTTCGCCGCGGCTACTTCCTGCAGACGATCTTCCATCGGATCGTGCCGGGCTTCGTCATCCAGGGCGGCGATCCGACGGGCACCGGCGCGAGCGGGCCCGGCTACACGACGGTCGACAGGCCGCCGAAGAACACGAAGTACGAGGAGGGTGTCGTCGCGATGGCGAAGACCCAGACGGAGCCGGCCGGAACGGGCGGCAGTCAGTTCTTCGTCGTCACCGGCCCGGATGCGGCGACGCTCCCGCCCGACTACGCGCTGCTCGGGCACGTGACCAAGGGGCTGGACATCGCCAGGCGGATCAGCAACTTCGGCGACCCGAACGACCCGTCGGGCTCGCCGCTCCGGCTCATCGTGATCGAGAAGGCGACGGTCGACGTCCGCTGAGCGCGTAGCGGCCGTCGTGCTGGCCGCCGGCGCGTCGAGCAGGTACGGAGGCGTCAAGCAGCGAGACCTCCTGCCGTCCGTGCTGGCCGCCCTCCGCGAGACGAGCGTCGACGAGGTGCTCGTCGTCGAAGGCGCGCACCCGCTCGAGGCTCCGGGCGCGCGCCTCGTCCACTGCGCGCAGTGGGAGCGCGGGCCGGGCGCGTCACTTCGCTGCGGGCTCGAAGCGCTCGGCACCGACGTCGGCCGCGCGGTGATCGTCCTGGCGGACGGGCCCGCGCTCGACCCGCGCGCCGTCGACCGGGTCGCGGCGCACGGTGCGCCCGTCGCGGCCGCGTCGTACGACGGCACGCGCAGCCATCCCTTCGCGCTCGACCGCACGCTGTGGCCGGAGGTGCCCGACGAGGGCGGCCGCGCACTCGAGCCCGAGCTCGTCGACTGCTCCGATCTTCGCCCGCCCGGCGACGTCGACGTCCGCCCCCCGGCCTAGGAGACCTGCAGCCAGGCACGACCGCCGGTGCGGGCGCACCAGTTCGCAACCGCCGCGAGCGCAGTCAGCTCGTCGTCGAGCTCGAGGAGCGCCGCACTCGCGCGCAGCCGCGTGAGCTCGTCGGTGAGACGACGGGCCTCGCGCTTGTCGAGCTCGCCCGGCGCGAGCGAGGAGAGCAGGGCCAGCCCCAGTGCCCGCGCCGCCTCGCGCACGCGGCTCGCATCGCTCTCTGCGAGCGCGTGCGATCGGTACACCGAAGATCGCCTCGTGCCACGGAACGCGCGGAGCTCCATGGCCCCACGATGCCCGAGCCGGCAGGCTCAGCGGTCGAGGCTCGCACCGGGCCGAGCGCTCCGCCGAGCTAGAGCGGCGTCCGCAGCGCGGCCAGCTTCGCCTTCAGCTCCGCCGACATCGGCTCGCTGACGGCAACACGCACGTAATGGCGGAGGCGCTCCTCGAACCGGTAGCGCTTCGCACACCACCTGCACCGCTCGAGATGGCGCTGCGCCTCGGCGACTTCCGCGTCGGAGAGCGTGCCGTCGAGGAACGGCTGCATCACTTCCTCGCACTTGTCACACGGATCGAGCATCAGGCCACGGCTTTGTCCGCGAGGTTCTTCTTCAGGATACGCCTGCCGCGGTGCAGGCGCGACATGACGGTGCCGATCGGGATGTCGAGGATCTGCGCCGCGTCGGCGTACGAGAACTCGCCGATGTCGACCAGGACGATCACGTCGCGGAAGTCGTGTGGCACGTCGGCGAGCGCGTCGACGATCGAGTCCTGCGAGAGCCGCTGCAGGACGCGCTCCTCGTCCGGGTTCTCGTCGGGCAACTGCGACTCGAGCTTGTTGTAGAGGAAGTAGTCGCCCGCCTCGTTGTCGATCGACGTCGTCTGCGGTGTCCGCTGCTGCCGGCGGCCGCGATCGATGTTCAGGTTCGTCAGGATCCGGAGCAGCCAGGCACGCAGGTTCGTGCCCGGCGTGTACTGCCGCCACGAGCGGAAAGCGCGCTCGTACGTCTGCTGCACCAGGTCCTCCGCCTCGTCGCGCGAGCCGGCGAGCCGACGGGCCACGCGGTACACCTGGTCGCTCAACTCCAGCGCCTCCTCCTCGAAGCGAACGCGCTCCCTCGCCACCTGCGCGAGCCTGCGGGTATCGGCAGTCGTCGGAGCGCTCTCGCTCATCCGGCCACCCTAGCAACGGGTCCAACGAGCTCAGGCCGTACCGCATTCCCGGCTTCCGGCGTTCAGTCTGGGACTACCTACGCACGCGAAGCGGGAGGTCAGATGAGCATGAAAGGCCAGGATGTCGTCTCGAGCGACGACCACAAGCTCGGAACCGTGGTGGCGGAGCGCGAGGACTGCGTCGTCGTCGAATCCGGGCACGTGTTCAAGTCGCGCCATGCGATCCCGACCGACTTCCTCCACGAGCACGACGGGGTGCTCCGCGCGACGGTCGGTAAGGAGGTCGTCGACGAATCGCCGAAGGCGGACGGCGACTCGTTCGACGCGAACGCGATCCGGATGCACTACGGGCTGATCGAAGTGCACGTGGTCGACCCGGACCCGCAGGAGGCGAACGCGGAGACGGACGGCCTGCACCAGGGCATCGAGCCTGCTCCCTCGGAGCGGCTCGGCACGCTCGGCGGGGCGAACGACCCGTCGATCGAGCGGCCGTCCGGGCTCGACCGCGAAGACGCCCCGACGTACGCCGGGCACCCACACTCTCACCCCGACCGCTCGACGAAGCCGAGCGAGCCCCGTTAGAGAAAGGACTGCTCGCGGAAGCCGCCGCGGGCGAGCAGCTCGACGAGCGCATCCCGCGTGGTGCGCTCGTCGTCGTACTGGAGCAGCACGTTGCCCATCAGGTTCGCGTTCGCGGACTCGAGCCCCTCGGCGCCCTCGAGCGTCTGGGCGAGGCGCATGACGCACTTCTCGCAGCGGATGCCGCTCACCTGGATCGTCTCGGAGACGGTGGCCACGGCCTCAGGCTACCGACCGCGCGACGAGACCCGCGGCCGCATCCTGCGCCGAGGAGGCGTCGAGCTGCAGGTCGGCCTCGCAGCCGGCGGGGTCGATACGCGCGAGCAGCTCCCGCGAGCCGAGCCGCGCGGCCGCAGGAGCGACGAGCTCGAGCAACTCGGCGGCGAGCTCGGCCACCGGCACGAAGGAGCGGCCGTCGGGGTGGATCAGCTTCGCCCGCGCGCCGAAGCGCGCCGCCGACCAACGGTTCTGCACGTAGTCCGGACGAGGCGAGCCGCAGGGCAGGCCGCGGTCGAGCGCCGTCGCGCACAACGCCTGGACGAGCGCCGCGAACGCAGCGGAGAGCCGGACGTCCGTCGGCTGGTCGGGGACGCGCACCTCGAGCGTCCCGAGGGCGGGATGCGGGCGCACGTCCCACCAGATGCGCGTGTAGTCCTCGAGCACACCGATCCGCACGAGCCGCTCGACCCATGCCTCCCACTCGCCGTAGGAGCCGAACGCGGGCGGGGTGCCGCCGCGCGGCAGCTCGGCGAGGATCGGCGCCCGGTTGGAGGCCATGCCCGTCAGCTCACCCGCGAACCAGGGCGAGTTCGCCGACAGCGCGAGCACGAGCGGGAGCCACGGCAGGATCGAGTCGAGGCAGCGCCAGCAGTCATCCGGCGACGGCATCGCCACGTGGACGTGCAGGCCCTGCACGCCCTGGCGCCGCACCGAGATGCCGCCGTAGCCGACGAACGTGACGTACCGCTCCTCCTTGACGATCGGCTGCGCCTCCGGCCGGGCGAACGGATGGGTCGCCCCCGCCGCGATCGCGAGCCCCTCGCCGGCAGCCGCCGCGGCCGCGGCCCGACGCAGCACCGGCAGCGCGTCGTCCACCTCGCAGGCGCTCGCGCAGACGAACGTGTTCGTCTCGAAGACCGATGCGAAGAGCTCCGTCTTCAGCCGCCCGGGCAGCTCGTGCCCCTCGACGCCGCGCAGGATCCGGTCGACGGCGGGCACCTGCTCGAGCGTTGTCGCGTCGAGGATCATCAGCTCCTCTTCGACTCCCAGCGAGAGCGGCGCGCTCTCGCCGAACCGCTGCCCGATCACGCGGTCTTGACGCCGTGCACGGGCCGCCCTGCCGCGATCCACGCGTAGTACGACGCGCTCGGGCCGTACTCGGAGCGGTAGCCGGTGACACGTGGGTTGCGCCCGACGTCGCGGGCACGCGCGGCGTGGCGCAGCAGGTTCGGGTCGTCGAGCTCCTGCCACACGAGGATCAGGTGCGCCGCCGTCATGAACTCGGCGACGAACGTGCAGCCGCTCGCGGGGCACGGGAACGGGTCGGTGCGAACGCAGAACCACCCGTCGTGATCGGCGCCGTCCTCCTGCCAGAGCTCGGCGTCTTCCGCCTCGACGACGGAGTGCTCGAGGACGATCTGCCCGCGCTCCACCCGCACAAGGTAGCCGCACGAACGTAGAGCGTCGGGTTACGGGTTCTGTCTCGTCCCCAGCTTGGCGGTGACCGTCTTCTGCGAGCCGTCGTGCCACAGCTCGATCTTCATCGTGTCGCCGGGGTTCTTCTTCTGGACGGCGGCGAACAGCTGGTCGACGTCACCGACCGCCTGCCCGTCGATCTTCGTGATGATGTCGCCGCCGACCAGGTAGGTCTCGCCCTCGACGACGACCTGCGTCGTGCCGCCCCTGATGCCGGCCTTCGCCGCGCCCGAGCCCTTCTCGACGTTCCGGACGAGCAGCCCCTCGGCCGTCGGCAGGTTGAAGAGCTTCTTCAGCTGCGGAGTGATGGCGTCGGCGCTGAGCCCGAGGAATGCGTGCTGCGCCTGGCCGTGGGCGATGATCTGGCCGGCGATGTCACGGACGGTGTTGACCGGGATCGCGAACCCGATGCCGACGTTACCCTGGTTCTGCGCGCTGCCCGTCTGGATCTGAGACGTGACCCCGATCACGCGGCCGCCTGCGTCGATCAGCGGCCCGCCCGAGTTGCCGTGGTTGATCGCCGCGTCGGTCTGGATGGCGCTGTCGATCGGCACGCCGTTCGGCGCGAAGATCTGCCGCTGCACCGCGCTGACGACGCCGGTCGTGAGGGTGCGGGTGAGGCCGAACGGGTTCCCGATCGCGTAGACGGGGTCGCCGACCCGAACGCCGTCCGAGTTCCCGAGTGGGAGCGGCGTCAGCGCGCGGGCGTGCGCGTCGATCTTGAGCACCGCCAGATCGGTCGAGCGGTCCTTCCCCACGACCTCGGCCGGCAGCTGGTCCTGCCCCGAGAACGAGACCTGCACCTTCTCGGCGTTCTGGATGACGTGGAAGTTGGTGACGATGTGGCCGGCACGGTCGATGACGAAGCCGGAGCCGAGCGACTGCGAGGTCTGCGGCGTCGAGGGCAGGAAGTTGAACGGGTCGGCGGGCGCCTGCGTGATGGTCGTGGCCGTGATCTGGACGACGCCTGGTCCGTCCTGGTTGTAGATCTGCTCCGGCGTCAATCCCCTCTGCGCCTTCGCCGGCTGGACGGTGCTCGTCGTCGCCTGGGTCGTCGGCGAAACCTGCTGCACCGTCGTGTGGTCGCCGAGCTTCCCGAGCGCAGCGGCACCGCCGAGGGCCAGTCCGCCGCCGACCACGGCGACGGCCAGCAACTCGGCGACTCTGAGGGAGAGGAAGCGGGTTCGTCCCACCACCGTCGTTATAGCCATCGGGTGTTCGGAGCAACGTCGTTCCGGGTTGACGGTCGATTAAGAGATGTTCACCGGATCGCGACGGCGAGCGCCGCACCGATCGCGCCGGTGCCGAGGACGAGCCACGCGACGTAGTCGCCGATGTGCCCGCTGTGCACGGCGCGGAGCGGCGCGAAGCCCGCTGCCAGCACGCGCGTCGCCGCGTCCGGCAGTCGCGCGCGGATGGTCGAGGCAAAGCCGAGCGCGACCGCGCCGACGAGCGTCACGACGGACCAGACGACGCTCGACGTCGTCGTCACCCACTCCCCCGGCGGCGCCGGCGCGGGCGGCCGGTGGTCCAGGACGACGTGGATGTACGAGAGCTGGTCGGTGAATGTGTGTCCTGCCTCCATCGCCGTCGCAGCAAGGCCGGTCCAGGCACCCACCGCGAGGCCGCCGAACGCGAGCAGGAGGGTCACGGCGTACATCAGCGCGAGTCGTGGCTTCTCCTCTGCCGGCGGGCTCTCCGTCGGCTCCTCCGAGAGCAGCGGGTCGTCACGGTCTCCGACGCCGAAGAACACACGCAGCCCCGCGCGGATGATCGCGGCCGCGGAGCCGATCGTCGCGAACGCGAGCACGAGCGGGACCCACCAGTAACCCTCGGCGCCGGCCGAGTCCTCGATCAGCGCGTGAGCGGTGAACGTCCCGAGGAACGGCGGCGATGCGAGCGCGAGCGCGGCAACGAACCAGGCGACCGCCGGCAGCCGCAGCCGCCGGCCGAGCCCGAAGAGGAGCAGCTCGTCGATGCCGCCTCGCGTCACGAGCAGGATCCCACCGACGAGGAACAGGGCGCCCTTCGCGAGCCCGTGAGAGAGGACGTACAGCGCCGCCCCGGCGAGGCCGTCCGGCGTCAGCAGCGCGACGCCGATCAGGAAGCACCCGGCGTGCGCGATCGTCGAGTACGCGAGCATCCGCTTCAGGTGCCGCTGCAAGCCGCACATGAGCGCGCCGAGCACCGCCGTCGAGACGCCGACAACGAGCAGGACATCGCGGATCGGGGTGTCGAACGCACCGAGCGCGCCCGAGTAGACGACCCAGAAGATCCGGGCGACGGCGTAGATGCCGAGCTCGACCATCACGCCCGAGAAGAGGACGCAGACCGGCGCGGGAGCGACGGCATGCGCATCGGCGAGCCAGAAATGGAACGGCACGATGGCCGCCTTGACGAGGAACCCACAGGTGATGAAGACGAAAGAGGCGACGACGAGACCGTCGTGCTTCCCGTCGAAGGTGAGCCGCTGTCCGATCTCCGCCAGGTTGAGCGAGCCCGTCCGCCCGTAGAGGAGCGCGATGCCGAAGACGACGAGGAACGCGCCGATGGTGTTCGCAACGGCGAAGTTGAAGGAGCCCTGCAGCGGGCTCGCCTCCTCCACCTGGTACGCGGTGAGCGCGAAGGCCGCGACGCTCATCAGCTCGAAGAAGACGAACAGGTTGAAGATGTCGCCTGTCTGGACGAACGCGACCATCGCTCCGCCGAAGGCGAGCATCAGGACGACGTACAGGTACCGCTCCTCCTGCAGGTAGCGCCACGAGTAGAGGAGCGCCGAGAGCAGGAGCGCGAGCACGAAGAGCGCGAACGCGGCACCGAGCGAGTCGACCGCCCACCCGATCCCGACCGGGAAATCGCCGGCGCGCGGCCGCCAGCCGCCGAACCAGTACGTGAGGACGTGACCGCCCGTCCGCGCGAGCACGATTGCCGCCAGCACCAGCGGGGCCGCGACGGCGGCGAAGCCGGCGAGGTCGGGGACAGGGTCCTTCAGCCACTTGCCCGCGAGCGCGAGCAGCGCGGCAGCGAGCAAGGGGATCGCCGTCAGCAAGGGAAGGAGCGGCGTCATCCCTTCAGCTCGGCCATCTCCCTCGGGTCGAGCGAGCCCTCGTGCTCGAAGGCCCTCAGGGCGAAGGCCAGCAGCAGGGCGGAAACCGCGACGGCGACGACGATGTCGGTGAGCGCGAGCGACTGGACGACGGGGTCGACGACCTTGCGGCTCGCGGGGATGTCCCCGTACACGGGCGCAGTCGCATGCTCCCGGTAGCCGATCGCGAGCAGGAGGATGTAGGTCGAGGACTGGCAGACGCTGACGCAGACGGTGAGGTGGATGAGGTCGCGGCTCGACACGATCCCGTAGAGCCCGACGAGGAACACGAACACGGCGAGCAGATACGGCAGCACGCTCACGGCTTACTCCGGCGATAGCGCGCCGCCATGTTCCCCTCGAGGTACTCGGCGTAGATGAGCAGGAAGCCCCCCGCGACCGCGAACGCAGAGGCCCAGTTGACGAGCGCTGCGCTGCCGCCGGAGCGGAGACGGCCCGTGACGCCCAGCGGCAGGAAGTTCTCGAGGAAGGCGAGCCCGAACCCGAACGCGATCAGCCCGAGCGCGACGTAGGCACCCGCCCCGAACGACTCGAGGGGCTCGGCGAACTTCGTCGGCATCAGCCTGGCGTAGGCGTGGTACTCGCCGGTCAGGAAGACGAACAGGAACGCCGCCGAGATCACGACGCCACCCTGGAAGCCTCCGCCCGGCGAGACGAATCCATGCGAGACGACGTAGAGCGCGAGCAGCAGCGTTGCGGCCGCGACGAGGACTCCGAGCCCGCGGATCGCGTCGCTGCGAATCGCGTCGACGACGTCGACGGTGTCGCGCTCACGGATCTCGCGCAGGAGGAGCGCGACGGCGGAGGCGGCCGAGAAGAGGATGAGCTCCTCGCCCATCGTGTCGAAACCGCGGTAGTCGAAGACGACGGCGGTGACGGCATTCGCCATGTGGCGCTGCGGCTCGACGAGCTTCGTGATGATGTCTCCGTACGGCCCGGCGTAGTGACCGAACGGCGGCAGGTCGGCGACGCCCCAGACGAGCAGGAAGCCGAGACCGGCGACGCCGACGCCGAAGACCGCGAGGCGAAGGGGAAGCTTCACTCGCCCCGCCGCTTCCGGTGCGCCGCGATGCGCGCGATCGCCGCGACCACGACGAGCGGGTACGCGACCGCCGACACGACGAGCTCCGAGAGAGCGACGTCCGGCGCCTGGAAGACGAGGAACAGCACGACGAGCGCGAAGCCGTACAGCGACAAGATGAGCGCCTGCCGGACGACGTCCCGCACGAGCACGACGAGCAGCGCGCCGAGTGCGACGAAGAGGAGCGCGATCGACTGGAGAGGGACCACTACAGCTCCACGTCCCGCGCCTCACGCTGACGGGCGACGCGCGCGATCGCGTGCGTGAGCACGCCGTTCAGGAGGAACAGCGTCACGGCGACGAAGAGCGCGTTCCACACCGGATTCGTGTACGGGTGCGGCTGCTTCAGGAGCACCGCGACGAAGACGAGGAACGGCGGCACCGACGTGGTCGCGCCGGCGTAGTGGAGGCGGTCGTAGACGGTCGCGCCGAGCCAGATCCCGAGCACGCAGAGCGCCTCGCCTGCGACGGTGGCCGCGAGCAGCGCGTCGACGGCGACCGTCCTCACGGGTCGAGCTCCTGCTCGAAGAAGCGCACGAAGACCATCGAGCCCGCGAACGTGAGCACCGAGGCGACGAGCCCGAGCACCGTGTACGCCGTGCGGTGAAACCCCTGCGCGAGCAGCACCAGCGCGAGGGTGAAGATCGCCGCTGCGGCCGCGACGGTGACGAGAGCGTCCAGCCGGGGCGCGCGGGCAGCGAGGAGGAGCAGCGGCAGCTCGAGGGCGACGAGCCCCGTGCCCGCCCAGAGGAAGGCGTTCACAGGATCTGCTTCCCGGTCGAGACGCGCGTGTCGAGCGAGTGCATGAGCGCACGGCCGCCGTCGATGTCGACGACGATCGCATTCGACGTCTCGTTCTCGAGCGTCACCGCTAGTGCGCGCAGAAACCGGCCGCGGCGCCCCTCCTCCTCGTGGAACTCGACGCTCACCCATCTGCCGCGGACGCGCTCCCGGCGCGCGGCTGCACGCAGTGCGAGCCAGAGGACGAGCAGGAAGTCGAAGACGACGTGAGCCGGAACGGATCGGGCTCGCGCAAGCGCGCCGGGCGAGAGGCGAAAGCGAACGAGCCCGACAGCGCGCAGCGCCTCCACGAACAGGGCCACGACCGCCGAAGCGATGAAGCCGGCGACGACCTCGGTGCTCTGCGTCGTCCCGACGAACACGAGCCAGAGCAGCTCCAACCCGCAGAACCAGGCGAGAAAATGAGCAACCCGATGCACCTGCACTTGATTTCCGTTGCGTCTAGGTGCAAAAACGTCTCCTGATGGACGCGAACCGCTACACCGCCGCGGCCCAGTTCCGGGCAGAGCTGCGGCGCTTCCTGCGCCGGAGCGAGGACTGCGCGCGGAGGCTCGGGATCACGCCGCGGCAGCATCTGCTCCTGCTGCAGATCGGCGGTGCCCCCGACGGCACGACCACCGTCTCCGACCTGGTGGGGACGCTCGCGTTGACGCAGAGCGCCGTGACCGAGCTGGTACAGCGCGCCGAAGCAGCAGGCCTCGTCGAGCGTGCGCAGTCGCCGCGTGACGGCCGCGTCGTCGACCTGACACTGACGAAGCTCGGCGAGGAGAAGCTCGCCGCCGTGCACAACGCGCTCGGGCCCGAGCGCGTGCAGCTCCGCGGCGTGATCGACGCGCTCGACGGCACCGACTGATCGCCTGGCGATACGTTTCGCCGCCCCGCGTCAGGTCAACAACCGGGCCGTGGGATTCACGAAGCTTCTCGAGTCGTGGCCCGTCGTCCGGCAGCTGCGGGAGGGAGACCCGCTCGGGCTCGGCAAGTCCGCCCGCTCGCCGAGGTCGCGCGACCTGAAGCCGCGCATCGCCGAGGCGGACAAGGTCGGCCAGTCGATCTGCCCCTTCTGCGCCGTCGGCTGCGCGCAGCTCGTCTACGTGAAGGGCGGCGAGGTGATCCAGGTCGAGGGCGATCCGGCGAGCCCGATCTCCCGCGGCCGTCTCTGCCCGAAGGGCGCAGCGACGAAGAACATGCACGACGGGCCGCTGCGCGAGTACAAGGTCAAGTACCGCCGGCCGTACGGCACCCACTGGGAGGAGCTGCCGCTCGACCAGGCGATGGACATGATCGTCGACCGGATCCTGCAGACGCGCGAGGAGACGTGGCAGGAGGAGACGCCGGAGGGGAATCCGGCGAAGCGGACGATGGGGATCGCGAACCTCGGCGGCGCGACGCTCGACAACGAAGAGAACTACCTGATCAAGAAGCTGCTGACGGCGCTCGGAGTCGTGCAGGTCGAGAACCAGGCCCGCATATGACACAGCTCCACGGTGCCCAGTCTGGGCACCTCGTTCGGACGAGGCGGCGCGACCACGTTCCAGCAGGACCTGCAGAACGCGGACGTGATCACGATCATGGGCTCGAACATGGCCGAGAACCACCCGGTCGGCTTCCAGTGGGTGATGGAGGCGCGGGAGCGGGGGGCGCACGTGTTCCACGTCGATCCGCGGTTCACGCGCACGAGCGCGATGGCGACGAAGCACGTCGGCATCCGCGCCGGCAGCGACATCGCGTTCCTCGGCGGCATCGTCAACTACATCCTCGAGAACGAGCGCTTCTTCGACGAGTACGTCCGGCGTTACACGAACGCGCCCGTGATCGTCAACGAGGGCTTCACCGACACCGAGCAGAACGACGGCCTCTTCTCCGGCTGGGATCCCGAGAAGGGACAGTACGACGTCACGACCTGGCAGTACGCAGGCGTCTCGGTGCACGGCGCGGCCGGGCAGCGCGAGGAGGGCTTCCAGGAGTCGACTACGAAGGGCGAGCAGTCCGGCCACGGTGGCCACGGCGGCGGCCTCTCTCACGGGAACCCGCCCGAGACCGACGACACGCTGCAGCATCCGCGTTGCGTCTTCCAGATCCTGAAGCGCCACTACACGCGCTACACGCCGGAGCTCGTCGCGGACGCGTGCGGCTGCAGCGTCGAGGAGTTCCTGCACGTCGCGAAGACGATCTGCGACTGCTCGGGGCCCGAGAAGACCGGTGCCTTCGTCTACGCGGTGGGCTGGACGCAGCACACCGTCGGCGTCCAGATGATCCGGACGGCGGCGATCATCCAGCTCCTGCTCGGGAACATCGGCCGGCCGGGCGGCGGGATCATGGCCCTCCGCGGCCATGCGTCGATCCAGGGCTCGACGGACATCCCGACGCTCTACAACATCCTGCCCGGCTACCTGACGATGCCGCACACGGAGCACTACGGCGGCCTCGACGCGTACATCCAGAAGACGACTGCGCCCGGCGGCTGGTGGGGGAACGCCGATGCCTACATGGTCTCGCTGCTGAAGGCGTGGTGGGGTGCCGCCGCGACGCCCGAGAACGAGTTCTGCTTCTCGTACCTGCCGCGTATCGACAAGGACAACTCGAGCTACTGGACGGTCGAGCAGATGCTGCAAGGGAAGGTCAACGGCTACATCGTGGCCGGCCAGAACCCGGCCGTCGGCTCGGCGAACGGCCGCGCGAACCGGCTCGGGCTGGCGCAGCTCGACTGGCTCGTCGTCCGCGACCTCGTCGAGATCGAGACGGCCGCCTTCTGGTACGACAGCCCGGAGATCGAGAGCGGCGAGCTCTCGACCGAGGAGATCCCGACCGAGGTCTTCTTCCTGCCGAGCGCGAGCCACCTCGAGAAGGACG
Organism: Gaiellaceae bacterium; assembly: GCA_035763525.1. GTDB lineage: Bacteria > Actinomycetota > Thermoleophilia > Gaiellales > Gaiellaceae > PALSA-600. The sequence goes on along the minus strand of DASUAX010000052.1, from coordinate 11,383 downwards.
GCTCCTTCACGAACACCCAGCGCCTCCTCCAGTGGCACTTCAAGGCGGTCGACCCGAAGGAGGACTGCCGCTCGGAGCTCTGGTTCTACTTCCATCTCGGCAAGAAGCTGAAGGAGAAGCTCAAGGAGTCGCAGGACCCGAAGGACCTCCCGGTGCAGGACCTGACCTGGGCGTACCCGACGAGCGGCGAGATCGAGGAGCCGAGCGCGGAGGCGGTGCTCGCCGAGATCAACGGCTGGGACGACAGGGGGCAGGCGCTCGCGAGCTACCAGCTCCTGAAGCCGGACGGCTCGACCGCGTGCGGCTGCTGGATCTACTGCGGCGTCTACGGCGACGACCAGAACAAGGCGGCGCGGAAGAAGCCGCACTGGGAGCAGGGCTACGCGGCGCTCGAGTGGGCATGGGCGTGGCCGTCGAACCGCCACATCATCTACAACCGCGCCTCGGCGGCCCCGGACGGCACGCCGTGGTCGGAACGCAAGCGCTACGTCTGGTACGACGGGGAGCAGAAGAAATGGACGGGCATCGACACGCCCGACTTCGACGAGCAGAAGCCGCCCGACTACGAGCCGCCGGACGATGCGCGCGGCCCCGACGCGATCCGAGGCGACCACCCGTTCGTCATGCAGGCCGACGGGCTCGGCTGGATCTACGTGCCGCAGGGGATCGTCGACGGGCCGCTGCCGACGCACTACGAGCCGCACGAGTCGCCGTTCTCGAACCCGCTCTACGCGCAGCGCGCGAACCCCCGCCGCCAGCAGAACAAGGACCTTCCCGAGGACCCGTACAACCCGGTCGACGGCGAGCCCGGCGCAGAGACGTACCCCTTCGTGCTCACGACCTACCGGCTCACCGAGCACCACACGGCGGGCGGTATGACGCGCTTCACGCCGTACCTGGCCGAGCTGCAGCCGCAGATGTTCGTCGAGGTGCACCCCGACCTCGCGCGCGAGCGAGGCCTCGAGCACGGCGGCTGGGCGACGATCTCCACAGCGCGCTCGGCGATCGAGGCGCGCGTGATGGTCACCGATCGGATGCGTCCCGTACGCATTAACGGGGAGGAGCACCACCAGGTCGGGCTCCCCTACCACTGGGGCTCCCGCGGCCTCACGACGGGCGGCGCCGCCAACGACCTGACCCACATGGCGCTCGACCCGAACGTCCACATCCAGGAGGTCAAGGCGCTCTCCTGCGACATCCGTCCGGGCCGCCGGCCGAAGGGGCCGAGCCTGCCGGCGTTCGTCGCCGAGCTGCGCGAGCAGGCGCACTCGCGGCGCGAGCAGGACCCGCACGTCGAGCCGGAGGAGGTGAAGTCCACGTGACCGCGCTCGCCGAGCCGACAGGCGCGCCCGCCGCATGGCCCGACACCTACGGCGACGAGGCGAAGCCGCGCATGGGCTTCTTCACCGACACGACGGTGTGCATCGGCTGCAAGGCGTGCGAGGTCGCGTGCAAGGAATGGAACCTGATCCCCGAGGACGGCCTCGTGTGGACGGGCGAGAGCTACGACAACACCTCGCACCTGAGCGCGAACACGTGGCGTCACGTCGCGTTCGTGGAACAGCGCAAACCGCTGAAGCTCGACGGAGAGACGGCGACGGTCGAAACCGACGCGGCGGTGCAGCCCGAGCCGCTGCGCTGGCTGATGGAGTCGGACGTCTGTAAGCACTGCACGCACGCCGGCTGCCTCGACGTCTGCCCGACCGGGGCGCTGTTCCGCACCGAGTTCGGCACCGTGGTCGTGCAGGAGGACATCTGCAACGGCTGCGGCTACTGCGTGCCCGCGTGCCCGTTCGGCGTGATCGACAAGCGCGACCTGCCGCGCAGCCCCGACGACGCGCCGCTCGCGCTGCCGCTCTTCGGCAAGAAGGAGGACGGCCGCGTCTGGAAGTGCACGCTCTGCTACGACCGGCTGAAGGGCGGGCACGAGCCGGCCTGCGCGAAGGCGTGCCCGACGGACTCGATCCAGTTCGGCGAGCTCGACGAGCTGCGCGAGCGCGCGGAGAAGCGGCTCGAGAAGCTGCGCGCCGAGCGCTGGAACGGAGCGCAGCTGTACGGGCACGACCCGTCCGACGGCGTCGGCGGGTTCGGCGCGTTCTTCATGCTGCTGGACGAGCCCGAGGTGTACGGCCTGCCACCCGACCCGGTGGTGCCGACGAAGCACCTGCCGCGGCTCTGGAAGTCGACCGCCCTCGCAGCCGGCGCCATGGTCGTCGGCCTGGCGGCGGCGTTCGTGGGAGGAAGCGAATGAGCGTAGGCTCGACGAAGCTCAGCAACGAGCGGAGGCGCCGGCTTTGCCGGCGCCGGGAGCGGGCATGACCGACCGCAAGCCGATCGAGCTCGGCGAGCCGGTTCAGAACGGGCGCCCCGGCGGCACGACCGCATGGCGCGGCTCGATCACCGAGCTCGGCACCTCGATGAGCTCGTACTACGGCCGCCCCGTGGTCAAGGAGCCGGTCTGGAACCCCGAGATCCCCTACTACTTCTTCACGGGCGGGCTCGCCGGCGCCTCCTCCGTGCTCCACGTCGTCGCGAAGCTCACCGGCAACGAGCGGCTCGCCAAGTCGTTCCTCTACGTGGGCGCCGCCGCCGACGCGGTCTCGCCCGTCCTCCTGATCAAGGACCTCGGGCGGCCCGAGCGCTTCCTGCACATGCTGCGGATGTTCAAGGTCACGTCGCCGATGAGCGTCGGCAGCTGGGTCCTGCTCGTCTCCGGCGGCGCCTCCAACACGGCGGCGGTCCTCGAGCTGCTCGGCGTCCTGAAGCCGGTGAAGTGGGCGGCCGAGGCCGTCTCCTTCCTCGCCGGGCCGCCGCTCGCCACCTACACCGGCGCGCTCGTCGCCAACACCGCGATCCCGGTGTGGAGCGAGGCGCGCGACGAGCTCCCGTGGCTCTTCGGCGCGAGCGCGGCCGCGAGCGCGGGCGCCGCGGCGGCGATGGTGACGCCGGTCGAGCTCGCGGGCCCCGCCCGCCGCGCCGCGGTCGGCGGCGCCGCGGTGGAGCTCGCGCTCGGCCGGGTGATGCAGCGGAAGCTCGGTTTCGTCGGCGAGGTCTACAGGAAGGGCGAGGCCGGCAGGCTCGACAAGATCGCGAAGGCGTGCACCGTCGCAGGCGGCGCGCTGCTCGCGGCACGGGGGAAACGCTCGCGCGCGGCGACTGTCGCGGGAGGCGCGTTGGTGCTGGCCGGGGAGCTCGCGCTCCGCTGGTCGGTGTTCAGGGCGGGGTTCCAGTCGGCGCGCGACCCGCGCTACACGGTCATCCCGCAGAAGGAACGGCTCGCGAAGAGGAAAGGAGGCCGGTGATGGCAACCGAAGCGCGTCGGGTCGTGACGGTCGAGAGGGGCACGGAGTGGGAGGACGGGTTCGCACGGCCGCGGGTGATGCTGCAGCCGTACGCCGCTCCCTCGGTTCTCGGCCTGTTCGGGTTCGCGGCGGCCACGTTCATGGTCGCCCTGCATCTGACAGGTGTCTACGGAGGAGCCGACACCAACGGCATCCTCTGGCCGTTCGCCGCGCTGTTCGGCGGTGTCGCGCAGTTCATGGCGGGCATGTGGTCGTTCCGCGTGCGCGACACGATCGCGACGGCGATGCACGGGGCCTGGGGCTCGTTCTGGATCGCGTTCGGGATCCTGAACCTGCTGATCCAGTGGGGGAAGGTGCCGAACCATCCGGCCGGCTCCGTCTCGGACCCCGCGTTCGCGATGTGGTTCTACATGCTCGCGGCGGTCACGCTGGCCGGGGCGCTCGCGGCGCTCGCCGAGAACCTCGCGCTCTTCAGCGTGCTCGCGACACTCGCAACGGGCTCGGCCCTGCTCGCCGTCGGCCTCTCGGTCGGCGGCACCGGCTGGGTGAAGGTCGCGGCATGGATCCTCGTCGCCTCGGCGATCCTCGCCTGGTACACGGCGACCGCGATCATGCTTCTCTCCGGTGCGGGCCGCGTGATCCTGCCGCTCGGAAAGCCGATGAACAGGGAAGCGAACATGCCCGGCGGGAAGCCGGTCAAGCCCATTCAGCTCGAGTGGGCCGAGCCGGGGATCAAGAAGGGGCAGTGATGCGTAGGCTCGACGGAGCATCACCAGGAGCGAAGCGCCGGCTCTGCCGGCGCGGGAGCGGGGCGTGAGCTCTGTCCCTGGAAAGGCGCCGGCGGTGAAGCTGCCGCCGCAGGTCGAAGGCGGACGCGAGCTCCTCGTCGAGGAGCTCGGCCGCCTGCTCACGATCGAGGAGACGCTCGCGAAGATGGTGCTGCCGAAGCTCCTGCTCGAGGTCGAGGACCAGGACCTGAAGCGGGTCGTCCAGGAGCACCTGCAGGAGACGCGCGGGCACGCGGGCAACGTGAAGGAGGCGTTCCTCGCGCTCGGCGTGATGCCCGCCGGGAAGCCGGCGTACGGTCTCGACGGGCTGCGGACGGAGCACGAGGCGACGGCCCCGAAGGTGGCCCGCGGCGTGCGCGGCCTCGTCCACTGCTCGGCGGCGATGGGCACCGAGCACTACGAGATCAACGCGTACGAGGCGGCAGTCCGTCTCGCGGACGCGTTGGGCGCGGGGGACGTCGGGGGGCTCCTCCGCGCCAACCTGGAGCAGGAGATCTCCGCGCTGGAGAAGCTCGGCAAGGAGGCCGACCGCCTGGCAGAGGCGGCGGTCGACGAGCGAACGGCGGGCTAGCGGAACAGGGCGCCGTCAGGCGCGCTGTTCCGCCTGCCTAGCCCTGTTCCGCCTTCTGCCGCTTGCGGGCCCTCGTCGCCTTCTCGATTGCCTTCGCCGGCGGGTTCTGGCGCGGCGCCGAGTGGCGCACGAGGCCGGTGTCCGAGGGGCTCGGCGTCAGGTAGTCGGCACCGCCCGGCGGCTTGCCGCTCTCCGGCAGCGGCAGCGGGTCACGTTCCTTCGGTCGCGTCGGAGCGAGCATGAGCAGCTCGCCGACGGCGTCCAGCCGGTCGAACTCCTGATCGGGCAAGCCCTCGAGCTCTCCTGCGACCGAGTGGTCGTGGTCGCGGGCGTAGCCGATCAGGTCCGACCTCGTCGCGGGAAGCGGGACTCCCTCCAGCACCGCCTGGATCTCGGCTGTGCGTTGAGTGTTCACCGCCCCTCGATACCCGCCCGAGCGGGGGCTACACCGCGTTTGACCGCTGTCTGCGCCAGGTACGCCGCACCTCATGGAGATCGGCTACTGGCTCTCGTCCGAGGAGCACGCGCCGCTCGATCTCGTCCGGAACGCGACGCTCGCCGAGGAGGCGGGCTTCGAGCACGTCCTCATCTCCGACCACATCCTTCCGTGGGTGACCGAGCAGGGTCACAGCCCGTTCGTCTGGGCGGTGATCGGCGCGATCGCGCAGGCGACGGACCGGCTGCGGCTCGGCACGGCGGTCACCTGCCCGCTGATCCGGGTGCACCCGGCGATCGTCGCGCATGCGGCCGCGACGGCACAGGCGCTGATGGAGGGCAGGTTCTTCCTGGGCGTCGGCACCGGCGAGAACCTGAACGAGCACGTGCTCGGCGGCCGCTGGCCCCGGCCCGACGAGCGGCTCGAGATGCTCGAGGAGGCGGTCGAGATCATCCGCCGCTTGCTCGGCGGGGACTACGAGACGTTCCGCGGCAAGCACTACACCGTCGAGCAGGTGAAGCTCTACGACGCGCCGGGGAGCCCACCGCCGATCGTCGTCGCGGCCGCGGCGCCGGAGGCCGCCGAGCTCGCCGCACGGAAGGGCGACGGCTACATGAACACGTCGGCCGACGCCGAGATCGTCAAGAAGTACAAGGACGGGGGCGGCAAGGGGCCGCTGTACGGGAAGGTGACCGGCTGCTTCGCGCCCGACGCAACGACGGCGAAGAAGACGGCGCTCAGCCGCTCGCCGAACACCGCGATGGGCGGCTCGCTGTCACAGGAGCTCGCGCTGCCGCGGGACTTCGAAGCGGTCGCGGAGCTCGTACGCGAGGAGGATCTCGAGGGGGCCGTCGTGCTCGGCAACGACCCTGCCGAGTGGCGAGAGAAGATCGACGAGTTCGAGCGGGCGGGGTTCACGCACGTGTCCCTCCATGACGTGGGCACGAACCAGCGCGATTTCATCGACTTCGCGAAGCAGTTCGTGTGAGCGGTTGAGCGAGGTTCCCTCCCCCGAGGAGATCTTCGAGAAGAGCCGTGAGGAGGGCGAGCGAAGGCTGACGCGCCCGTTCGGGGAGCTCGCCGCGACGGCGTTCGCCGCGGGCTTCGACATCGCGGCCGGCGTGATCCTGATCGCGGTGCTCTCCTCTCCGCTCGAGCACCACTTCGGCAAGGACGCCGCTTCCGCCGCGGGCGCGCTCGGCTTCGGCGTGGGGTTCATCTTCCTCGTCGTCGGGCGGGGCGAGCTCTTCACGGAGAACTTCCTCGTCCCGCTCGGCGGGCTGCACGGGAAGCCGAGGAACGCCTGGTGGAAGATCGCCGAGCTCTGGACGGTCTCGCCGGTCGCGAACGTGCCGCGGGGAACATGCTCGGTGGCATCGGCCTGATCACGGTGACGCGGTTCACGCAGGCACGCTCCGGTTCCGACGGCGGCGGCGACACCCGGAAGGCATCTGCTTGAATCGAGGTATGGTCTCGCCGTCAAAGCTCACGGTCGGCGACAGGTCGTTCGAGATCTACCGCCTGTCCGAGCTGCAGGCCTCCTACGACGTCGCCCGCCTGCCGTACACGCTGCGCGTCCTGCTCGAGAACGTGCTGCGGAACGGCGACGACGAGGACGTCGAGGCGGTCGCGCGCTGGGACGCGAAGGCAGAGCCGTCGAACGAGATCTCCTTCGCGCCTTCGCGCGTCCTCCTGCAGGACCTGACGGGAGTCCCGGCCGTCGTCGACCTGGCGGCGATGCGGAACGCGATGGCCGACCTCGGCGGCGCCCCGGAGAAGATCAACCCCCTCATCCCCGCCGAGCTCGTGATCGACCACTCGGTGCAGGTCGACTCGTTCGCGTCGCGCATGGCATTCGAGCGAAACGTCGAGCTCGAGTTCGAGCGCAACCGGGAGCGGTACCTCTTCCTGCGCTGGGGCCAGACGGCGTTCAGCGGCTTCAAGGTGGTGCCGCCCGGGACCGGCATCTGCCACCAGGTCAACCTGGAGTACCTCGCGCGTGTCGTCGAGGACCGCGACGGGGTCGCCTTCCCCGACACGCTCGTCGGCACCGACTCGCACACGACGATGGTGAATGGGCTCGGCGTGCTCGGCTGGGGCGTCGGCGGCATCGAGGCGGAGGCGGCAATGCTCGGCCAGCCGCTCTCGATGCTCGTTCCGCAGGTCGTCGGGTTCAAGCTGCGAGGGTCGCTGCCGGAGGGCGCGACGGCGACGGACCTGGTCCTGACGGTGACCGAGATCCTGCGCGGGACGGGTGTCGTCGGGAAGTTCGTCGAGTACTTCGGCGAGGGCGTCGCGTCGCTGCCGCTCGCCGATCGCGCGACGCTCGGGAACATGTCACCCGAGTACGGCGCGACCTGCGGCTTCTTCCCCGTCGACCAGGTGACGCTCGACTACCTCCGGCTCACCGGACGATCCGCCGAGCGGATCGCGCTCGTGGAGGCGTACTGCAAGGAAAACCTGCTCTGGCACGACCCGTCCGACCACGCGACCTACTCGCAGGTGGTCGAGCTCGACCTGGGCGACGTCGAGCCCTCGATCGCCGGGCCGCGCCGGCCCCAGGACCGCGTGCCGCTCGCGAACGCGAAGGAGTCGTTCGTCGACACGCTCGGCAGCTTCGGCGTGCCGTACGCGAACGGGACGTCCGACAAAGACGTCGCCGACACGTTCCCCGCGTCCGACCCGACGCAGGAGCAGCAGCCGGGAGCGGAGGAGCTTCCCGACGAGGAGGCGTCACCGGTCGCGACGGCCACGTCGCCGAGCAACCGCCGCGTTCCGGTGAAGGGCACGAGCTACGCGCTCCACGACGGGTCCGTGGTGATCGCGGCGATCACCTCGTGCACCAACACGTCGAACCCGCAGGTGATGGTCGCGGCCGGCCTGCTCGCACGGAACGCGGTGCGGCGTGGGCTCGACCGGAAGCCGTGGGTGAAGTCGTCGCTCGCGCCCGGTTCGAAGGTCGTGACGCGCTACTACGAGCAGGCGGGCCTGCAGGAGCACCTGGACGCGCTGGGCTTCAACACGGTCGGCTACGGCTGCACGACGTGCATCGGCAACTCGGGCCCGCTCGCCGACGAGATCTCGGCGGCGATCGCGGACGGCGACCTCGTCGTCTGCTCCGTCCTGTCGGGGAACAGGAACTTCGAGGCGCGCATCCATCCGGAGGTGAAGGCGAACTACCTGGCTTCGCCTCCGCTCGTGGTCGCGTACGCACTCGCCGGACGGATGGACATCGACTTCGAGCACGAGCCGATTCAGGACGACGTGTACCTGCACGACATCTGGCCGTCCGCGCAGGAGGTGAGCGACGTGATCGCCTCGTCCGTGCGCGCGGAGCAGTTCGCGGAGACGTACGAGGACGTCTTCACAGGCGACGAGACGTGGCGGTCGCTGCCGGTGCCCGAGGGCGAGCTCTTCGCCTGGCAGGCCGACTCGACCTACGTCCGCCACCCGCCCTACTTCGAGGGGATGTCGCGGGAGCCCGGCACCTTCTCCGATGTCGACGGCGCCCGCTGCCTCGTCTGGCTCGGCGACTCCGTCACGACCGACCACATCTCGCCAGCGGGCGCGATCAGGCCGGACTCGCCGGCGGGCAGGTACCTGATCGACCACGGTGTCGAGCGGCGCGACTTCAACTCGTACGGCGCTCGCCGGGGCAACCACGAGGTGATGGTGCGCGGCACGTTCGCGAACGTCCGCCTGCGCAACCAGCTCGTGCCCGGTTCGGAAGGGACGTGGACGGTGCACGTCCCCTCGGGGGAGGAGATGACGATCTTCGAGGCGTCCGAGCGCTACCTCGCCGAGGGGACGCCGCTCGTCGTGCTCGCAGGCAAGGAGTACGGATCGGGGTCGTCGCGCGACTGGGCGGCAAAGGGGCCGAACCTGCTCGGCGTCAGGGCCGTGATCGCGGAGTCGTTCGAGCGGATCCACCGCTCCAACCTGCTGATGATGGGCGTGCTGCCGCTGCAGTTCCTCGACGGCGAGACACCGGAGACGCTTGGCCTGACGGGCCGGGAGGCGTTCTCGATCACCGGCGCCGAGGGGGGCGAGGCGCGCGAGGTGACGGTGCGCGCCGACGACAGGGAGTTTCGCGCGCGCGTGCGGCTCGACACGCCGCGGGAGCGTGAGTACCTCCAGCACGGCGGGATCCTCCAGTACGTGCTGCGCAGGTTGCTGCAGTAGGTGTCAGACACCCGGGAGGCGGAAACTGCGCCTCCACAGTGAGCGCTCCGCTCCTCGTCGTCGTCACCGGCCCGCCCGCGAGCGGCAAGTCGACGATCGCCCGGGAGCTCGCCGAGGAGCTCCACATCCCGTTCCTCTCGAAGGACGAGCTGAAGGAACGGCTGTACGAGGAGATCGGGAGCGGCGACGAGCTCGAGGACGCGATCGAGCGCTCGGCGACGGCCATCCTCTACTCCGTCGCCCGCAGCAACCTGAAGGTCGGGGTGAGCGTGCTCGTCGAGTCGAACTTCGACAGCGCGAGCGACACCGCGCCGCTGCGCGAGCTCGACGCACGCATCGTGCAGGTGCACTGCGGCGGCGAGACCGACGCGCTCGTACGCCACTTCGCAGAGCGTTCGGCCAGCGGCGAGCGCCACCCGGGCCACGACGACGATCCGGAGGACGCCGGCGAGCTACGCCGCAAGATCGAGTCCGGGCTGTGGGACCCGCTCGACCTGCCCGGGGAGCTGATCCGCGTCGACGCCTCGCAGGGACACGTCGACGTGAAGTCGATCGCAGCGCGATCTGTTTTCGGCTGAGACGCGCGGGTACGAAACGCCGCGGGAGATGACGCCGCCGCCGCGAATCCGACGGTCGTGGGCCCTGCGCGGGCTCGTGCTCGCCGTCTTCGCCGCGGTCCTCGCGGGGTGCGGCAATCAGCAGAGCGCGCTCGCGCCGAAGAGCCACGCCTCGACGGATATCGCGAGCCTCTTCTGGTGGATGATGGGGATCTCCTGGGCCGGCCTCGTGCTCGTCGTCGGGATGATGGTGTTCGCCTGGCGGCGGGCCAGGAGGCGACGGACGACGGGCGGACCGCACGAGCACGAGCGGGTCGGCTTCGCCGTCGTGATCGGGGCCGGAGTGATCTTTCCGATCGTCCTGATCGCGGCGCTCTTCGTGATCAGCGACATCTTCGTCATCCAGACGACGCAGGCGCCGGCGAAGAGCAAGACCCGACTGACGATCCTGGTCACGGGCCACCAGTGGTGGTGGGAGGCGCGCTACCCGGCCACGGGCGCGGTGACCGCGAACGAGATCCACATCCCCGTCCGCACGCCGGTGCGGGTCGAGGTGCAGACGGCGGACGTGATCCACAGCTTCTGGGTGCCGCGCCTGAACCGCACCATCGACGCGATGCCCGGTCGCCGCAACGCGATCGAGCTCTACGCCGATGCCGTCGGCCGCTACCGCGGCCAGTGCGACGAGTTCTGCGGGCTGCAGCACGCCCACATGGCGTTCTACGTCGTCGCCGACCCGCCGAACGTGTTCCGGCGCTGGCTTGCGAGCCAGGCGAAGCCCGCGACCGCCTCCGGGCCCGGCAAGGCCGTCTTCATGAGTGCGTCCTGCGCCAACTGCCATGCGATCCGCGGGACGAGCGCGAGCGGCCCCGTCGGACCCGACCTGACGCACCTGCAGTCGAGGACGACGATCGGCGCGCTGACGCTTCCCAACACCCGCGCCGACCTGCGCGAGTGGATCACCGATTCGCAACACGTGAAGCCGGGGAACCAGATGCCGGACATGCGCCTCCACGGAGCCCAGCTGAGCGCCCTGCTCGACTACCTGGAGGAGCTCAAATAGCCATCGCCACCCCTCCCACCCCGGCGTCGGCCGAGCGGATGGAGCTGCTCGAGCAGATGTGGGAGGGCCGGCCGGGGATCCTCGGCTGGCTGACGACGACCGACCACAAGAAGATCGGCCTTCTCTACTTCTGGACGACCCTCGTGCTCTTCGGTGCGGGCGGCGTCGAGGCGCTCCTGATGCGCACGCAGCTGATCGCGCCCAACCAGCACGTCGTCTCGCCGAGCACCTACGACGAGCTGTTCACGCTGCACGGGGTGACGATGATCTTCTTCTTCATCATCCCGATGACGACGGGGGCGTTCGGCAACTACCTGCTCCCGTTGATCATCGGCGCGCGCGACATGGCGTTCCCGCGCATGAACGCTCTCAGCTACTGGATCTTTCTCGGGTCGGGGATCTTCCTCTACACGAGCCTCGCCCTCGGCGTCGCGCCGAACGCCGGCTGGTTCGACTACGTGCCGCTCGCGAACCGCGAGTTCGA
>DASUAX010000051.1:0-3371 GCA_035763525.1 Gaiellaceae bacterium | reverse complement strand
GTCGGTGCCGGCGATCACGCCTGCACCGTCGGCGCCGAGGATGCGCGGCTTCGGCACAGACGGAAGCCCCTTGCGGATCCAGACGTCGAGGTGGTTCATGGACGCGGCGCGGAGCTCGACGAGGACCTGGTCGTCGGCCGGGACCGGATCGTCGACGTCCTCGTAGCGAAGGACCTCCGGTCCGCCGTCCTCGTGGATGCGAATCGCTTTCACGCGGGCAGAATCCTCGCATGCGCACGGAGGACATCCGCCGCCTAGGTGCAGAGCTGGGTCTCGACGCGGTGGGGGTGGCCCGCGCGGAGGCGTATCTGGAGACCGAGCGGCATATCCGCGAGCGGCGCGCCCGAGGGCTCTTCGCCGACATGCGCTTCACGATGTCGCGGCCCGAGGAGTCGTGTCACCCCGAGACGCTCTTGCCCGGTGCCCGCAGCGTGGTGTCGGCGGCGCTCTGCTACTGGCGGCCGGAGGCGCCGCTCGCCGCGGGTGAAGGCCGGCTGCCGCGGTACACGTGGGAGGACGCCTACGCGGAGCTGCGCGAGAAGCTCGACGAGCTCGGGGGGCGGCTCGGCGGCGAGTACCGCGTCCTCGTCGATGCGAACCAGCACGTCGACCGTGAGGCGGCAGCGCGAAGCGGCGTCGGCTTCTACGGCAAGAACACGATGCTGATCACGCGTCGGCACGGCTCGTGGGTCGTGCTCGGGACACTGGTCAGCGACCAGGAGCTGGCGCCGACGCCGCCGCTCGACGCAGACTGCGGCTCGTGCACGCTCTGTATCGAGGCGTGCCCGACCCACGCTCTCGACGAGCCCGGCACGCTCGACGCGACGCGGTGCCTCTCCTACTGGACGCAGGCGCCGGCCCCGATCCCGGAGGACTACCGGGTCGAGCTCGGCGCGCAGGTGTACGGCTGCGACATCTGCCAGGACGTCTGCCCCTGGAATCGCGGCGTCGAGAAGCGCCGTGCGGGACTCACGCCCGGCGACGGGCACGTCGATCTGGTCGCGTGGCTCGAAGAGGACGGTCGCGCGCTGGTGGAGGCGTTCGACCGCCTGTACGTGCCACGCAACGACCCGCGGTGGCTGCGGCGGAACGCCGTGGTCGCGCTCGGGAACGTCGGCACTTCCGCGCACGCGTCTGCTCTGGAGGACGTGGCGGCCGGCGCGGACGAGCTGCTGGCCGAGCACGCCCGCTGGGCGCTCGGGCGCATCGCTAGCCGCGGCTGACGCGGGTCCCGCCGACCCAGCGGTCGATGCCGAGCAGCTCGACGCGGTTCGCCTTGCCGTCCAGCACGCGCTCGCCCGCCTTCGTCACGCGCAGCTCGAGCCGCAGGAACGATTGGCCGTCGCTCAACGGCGGCGGCGGTGGCAGTGGTGCGCCGTCGCCCTCGACGAGCCGGTTCTCTCCCTGCCCGAGCGCGGAAAGCGTCCGGGAGAACCACGTGTCGCCGAGGAACGGCGCCTCTTCGCGGCGCTGCGTCGCGACGAACGCCGCCGGAGGGGTGCGCGCGCCGGCCGAGATCGACTCGAGCGCGAATCGCTCCGTTCGCGACAGCCCGTCTGCAGGCGCGGGGAGCTCGTCCAGCAGCCGCTGCAACGCGGCAGCGAGGAATGGGAGGTGCGGGCTCTCGCGGAGCGCGAGCTCGGAGAGTGCCGTGGGCTCCGGCTCGCACAGCGCCGACCACGCGTCCGCCGCCGCGTCGAGCATCGCGGGAGTCGCGCGCACCCGCGACGGCCAGAGCGTCTCGAGCTCGTTCGCCGTCAGCTCGCCGAGCCCGGCGAACGACGGCCTGCCGGGGAACGAGCCGACGACGATCAACTCGGGTGCGGCCCGGACGCTGCGCGCGAGCGCGAGCGCGTCGATCAGCTGCAGCTGGTCGTAGAGGTCGTGCTCGAACCAGAGGACGACTTCAGCGCCTCTGCGTAGCGCGTCGAGGAACTGCGCGTCGCGCCGCTCGAGCGACGAGCGGATCGCGGCTTCGCTCCCCCAGCCGCACGCGGCGAGGAAGCCGGCACGCGTGTGGAGCAGCTCCCGCCGCGGCAGTGCGGGCACGGGCCCTTCGTGCAGCACGTCCTGCCACGAGAGAACGGCGCCGCCGAGCGTTGTCTGTCGCAGGGTGTTGCCGGCGCTCTCGCCGTTCGTGACGTGGAGAAGCGACGGCATGGTGGACGGGTCGGCTCCGCGGCGCGCGAGGTACGCCGCGCCGCAGGTGCAATGGTCGAGCGAGGTGCATGCACAGCCCACGACACGGGCGAGCTCGTCGCGCATACGCCGGAGCGCGCCGATGCGCCCGTCGATCTCGTCGATCTTCGCGGCCGCCCGGATGCGCAGCGCCTGCGACGCCGAGCCGGAGCGCCGTGCAGCGCGAAGGTACTCGGCGATCTCGGCGAGCGTGAACCCGACGGCCTGCGCCTCCTTGATCGCCCGCAGGAACCGCACCGTCTCCTCGTCGTAGCGGCGATGCCCGCTCGGCGTCCGATCGGGAGCCGGGAGGAGGCCACGGCGCTCGTAGTACCGCAGCGTCTCGACGTTGACCCCGGCCCGCTCCGCCACCTCGCCGACTCTCACGCAGCGAGTGTAGACCCGTATCTTGGTACGGATTTCAAGCTCGGACCGTGCTCCTCGGGAACTACGCCTTGGCGCGGCTGGGCCGGAGCTCGTGCGCGAGCTCACGGGCCCGGTGGGCGACCAGAGCGCGCAGCTCGAGCGGCTCGAGCACGACCGCCTCGCCGCGATACGACACGACTTCGCCGACGAGCCAGTCGGCGCTGCCGACCGACTTGTCCGCGATCGCCGCGCCGTCGACGAGCGGGCGGGCGCCCTTCTCGATCTCCCAGCGCGCGACATCCGGCGAATACCAGATGCGCGCGGTGGTGGCCGAGTGCAACTCGGCGGGATCGAACCCTTCGCGCGGCTTGAAGGTCTTCCGCGAGACCGTCGCCTTGCGCATGCGGTCGAGACGGTACGAGCGTGCTTGGTCGCGCTCGATGTCCCACGTGTGCACGTACCAGTGGGGGAGGCGCCGCTCGATCGCGTACGGCTCGACGGTCCGTGTGACCACTTCCTGCTCCTCCGGCTTCAGGTACTCGATCGCGACCAGCCGGTGCCCGTCGATCGCCTGCGTCAGCTTCTCGACGAGGCCTTCCTCCTCCCCGACATGGGGGGCGGGTGTCTGGGTGAGCTCGAACGCCCCGAAGGTCTCCTCGAGCTTCGCGCGCACGCGGTCGAGCGGTGAGTGCGCGCCCGCGGCGACCATCGGGCCGACGAACTCGAGCGCGAGCCTGATCGCCCGAGCCTCGAGCGGTGTCAGCCGCGGCGGCCTGCGGAACGTGTCCCCGAAGAGCTCCTTGTCGACGTGCACCTCGTCGCCGTGC
>DASUAX010000050.1:0-2168 GCA_035763525.1 Gaiellaceae bacterium | reverse complement strand
CGCGACGACCGTGCGCTCGATCTCGTCCTCGCCGTGCGCCGTGGAGGGGAAGAACGCCTCGTACTGCGACGGCGGCAGGTAGACACCCTGCTCCAGCAGATGCCTGAACAGCGCGCCGTACCGCTCCGTGTCGCAGCGCTCCGCGTCTTCGAAGCTCCGCACCGGGTCGTCGGTCATGAAGAGCGTGAGCAGCGCACCGACGCGCTGCACGCGGCCGAACGGGGCGAGGCACTCCTCGAGCACGGCGGCCCGCCGCTCGAGGTCGGCGTAGACGGCCGGGTCGCGCAGCCGGCGCAGCACCGAGAGGCCGGCGGCAGTCGCGAGAGGGTTCCCGGCGAGCGTGCCCGCCTGGTACACGGGGCCGGCAGGGGCGAGCAGATCCATGATCTCGGCTCGGCCGCCGAAGGCCGCGAGCGGCAGCCCGCCGCCGACGATCTTCCCCAGCACCGTCAGATCGGGAAGAACGCCGTAGCGCTCCTGCGCGCCGCCGCGGGCAACGCGGAAGCCGGTGATCACCTCGTCGAAGATGAGCAGCGCGCCCGACGCGTCGCAGAGCCGGCGCAGCGTCTCGAGGTAATCCGGGTCGGGCGGCACGACGCCCATGTTCGCCGCCACCGGCTCGACGATGATCGCGGCGAGACCCTCGCCGTGCTGCATCACCGCTTCGGCGGCGGCGTCGGGGTGGTTGTAGGGGACGACGATCGTGTCCGCGGCCGCGCCGGTCGGCACGCCCGGCGAGGCGGGGATCCCCAGGGTCAGGAGGCCCGAGCCCGCGCTCGCGAGCAGGGCATCGGCGTGGCCATGATAGCCGCCGGCCGCCTTCAGGATCCGGTCACGCTTCGTGAAGGCGCGCGCGAGGCGCAACGCGCTCATCGCCGCCTCGGTGCCCGACGAGACGAGACGCACCTTCTCCACCGACGGCACGGCGTCGACGATCTCCTCCGCCAGCTCGACCTCGGCCTCGGTCGCCGCGCCGAAGCTCGTGCCCCGCAGAGCAGCCTCCCGCACCGCTTCGACCGTCTCGGTGTCGGCATGCCCGAACAGGAGCGGGCCCCACGACATGACCCAGTCGAGGAAGCGGCGGCCGTCCTCCGTCTCGACGTAGGCGCCCGCGCCGCCACGAACGAAGAGGGGCTCGTCGATCCCGACCGCGCGCATCGCCCGGACCGGCGAGTTGACGCCGCCGGGGATCAGCTCGAGCGCGCGGCGGTAGAGCTCCGACCGCGTGGTCAGAGCCACGCGGGAAGGTCGCGTGTCCAGTAGCTGACGATCAGGTCGGCGCCAGCGCGCCTGATCGCCGTGAGCGACTCGAGCGCCGCGGCGCGCTCGTCGAGCCAGCCCGAGCGTGCCGCCGCCTTCACCATCGCGTACTCGCCGGAGACGTTGTAAGCCGCGAGCGGGACGTCGAATGCCTCGCGCGCAGCGCGGATCACGTCGAGGTACGGCAGCGCAGGCTTGATCATGATCGCGTCGGCGCCTTCCGCGAGGTCGATCTTGCACTCGCGAATCGCCTCGCGGACGTTCGCCGGATCCAGCTGGTAGCCGCGCCGGTCGCCGAACGCGGGCGCGCTGTCGGCAGCCTCGCGGAACGGGCCGTAGAAGGCGGAGGCGTACTTCGCGGAGTAGGCGAGGATCGGCGTCCTCTCGAAGCCGTGGTCGTCGAGCGCCTCGCGGATCGCCGCGACCCGGCCGTCCATCATGTCGCTCGGCGCCACGACGTCCGCTCCCGCTTCCGCATGGCTGACCGCGGTGCGTGCGAGCAGCTCGAGGCTCCGGTCGTTGTCGACGTCTCCGTCGACCACGACGCCGCAGTGGCCGTGGGAGGTGTACTCGCAGAGGCACACGTCCGTGAGCAGGACGAGCTCGGGGAAGCGCGGCCGGAGCGCACGCAGCGCCTGCTGGACGATGCCGTCGTCCTCCCACGCGCCCGTCGCCTCCTCGTCCTTCTCCTCGGGGACGCCGAACAGCATCACCGCGCGGACACCGCTTGCGGTGAGTGCCTCCGCCTCGCGAAGCAGGCCGTCCACGTCGAAGCGCGCCATGCCCGGCAGTGCCTCGTTCGCGAGCGGCTCCGGCGCGACGAAGAGCGGCAGCACGAACTGGCCGAGCTCCAGGTGGGTCTCGCGCACGAGCCCGCGCAACGACGCGGTGCGGCGGAAGCGGCGGAG
>DASUAX010000049.1:0-19904 GCA_035763525.1 Gaiellaceae bacterium | reverse complement strand
CCCACCGTCAACTACGGCACGTCGACCGGGCTGATGGACGTCGAGCTCGGCGAGAACCTCGAGATCGAAGGACTGGTGAAGATGGCGACGACCTACGCGCTGGTGGCGCAGCGCATTTGCTCATGAACAGGTTCATGAGGTGGATCTGCTCGTGACGAAGCTCGTCACGTACGACGGCGGCAAGGTCGGGCGGGTCGACGGCGACGAGATCGTCCAGTTCCACGTGCGCTCGATGCGCGAGTACTTCGAGCTCGGCGGCGCCCACGAGAGCGCCGTGCGCACGCCGCTCGCCGAGGCGAGGCTCGAGGCGCCGATCGTCCCGAAGAAGCTCTTCCACACCGCGGGCAACTTCCGCGAGCACGAGGAGGAGTCGAAAAACGTCGACTGGTCGCACCAGATCGCGCCGTGGATCAACTTCTTCCAGAACGTCGACGCGATCGTCGGGCCCGACGCGCCGGTCGTCTACCCGGAGCACCTGACCGAGGAGCTGGACTACGAGCTCGAGCTCGCCGTCGTGCTGCGCAAGCCCGGCAAGTGGTTCTCGCCCGACGAGGCGGCCGACTACATCGGCGGCTACGTCATCTTCAACGACATCACGGCGCGCGACATCCAGCGTGGCGAGATGCGCTCCGGCGTCTTCAGCTTCTGCAAGGCGATCGACACCTTCTGCCCGCTCGGGCCGTGGATCGTGACGCCCGACGAGCTCGGCGACCCGCACGACCTGCGCATGGAGCTGCGGGTGAACGGCGAGGTGCGCCAGGAGTCGCACTCGAGCCGCATGAGCGTGACGATCCCCGAGATCCTCTCGAACTTCTCGGCGCTCGGGTACAGCGCCGGCGACGTGCTCTCGACCGGCACCGTCGCGGGCGTCGCCGGCTTCAAGTCGGAGGAGGAGCGCAAGCGGCTCTACCTGAAGCCGGGCGACGTGATCGAGGCGGAGATCGAGAGGATCGGCGTGCTCCGGAACCCGGTCGTCTCGTGGCACGAGGCGCACGGCGAGCCGCCGCGGCCGCGGATCCGTCCCTGGGGCGACGCGTAGCCGTGACCTGGGCGCGCGACGACGCCAAGCTCGACCGCGTCCGCGCGCTGATGGCCGAGCACGACCTGGACGCGCTCGTCGTCCGCGCGCCCGACAACGTCCTCTACCTGACGAGCTTCTGGGGGATGAAGGGCTACGACGCGTGCGTCTTCCCGCGCGAGGGCGAGCCGGTGCTGATCACGATCGAGGCGTCGGAGGAAGACGCCGTGCGCACCGCATGGACGAAGGATCTCCACCTGATCCAGGGCTACGCGCCCGACGACCCGCGCCCGGTGCCGGCGCGCACGCTCGACGCGGCACTCGCTGTCTCGCGCGACTTCGGCAAGGTCGGGCTCGAGCTCTCGCTGGGGACGCAGGCGTCCGATCGGATGGTCGGCGAGCCGACGACGTTCACGAAGAGCTGGTTCGACGCGTGGCCGGACGCGGGCGACGCGATGCCCGTGCTCAACGTCGCGCGGGCGATCAAGACGGAGCAGGAGATCGAGCGCATGCGGCTCGCGAACGAGATCTGCGCCGCGGCGATGCAGCACGTCGCCGAGCGGCTGCAGCCCGGGATGAAGGAGAGCGAGGCAGCCGCGCTCTGGCAGGGGTTCGTGCACGGCGAAGGGACCGGCTGGCACGGGAAGGTCGAGCTCGCATTCGGCTTTTCGCTCGTCTGGTCGGGCGCCGGCATCAAGACGTTCACCGCGACCGGCGACCTGCCGGTGCAGGCGGACGAGCCGACGCTGTTCGAGATCTGGGTGTGCGCGGACGGCTACTGGTGCGACCACACGAAGCTGCTCTGCCCGGGCGAGCTGCGCGAGGACTATCGCCAGCTCGAAGCGGGGCTGATGGACGTCTACGGCCGCGCGATCGCGCATTGCACGCCCGGCGCCTCGCTCGCCGAGCTCGACGTGCTCGTCCGCGACGGCCTCACCGCGCTCGGCTATCCCGACCAGCCGACACACCCGATCTGCCACGGCGTCGGAGCGCGGGCGCACGAGCCGCCCTACGCGCATCGGGCCGGAGGCGCCACGATCGAGGAGGGCATGGTGCTCGCCATCGAGCCGGGGTGCTACTGGGAAGGAGGCGGCGGGTTGCGGGTCGAGGACAACTTCCTGATCACCGCGGACGGGGCGGAGAAGCTGTCGTCCTTCCCGGACGGAGTCGTATGCACGAACTGATCTGGACCGGCTCGCTCAACGACCGCTACTCGATCCGTGGCAGCGTCGGTCTGTACGACACGACACTGCGCGACGGCGAGCAGACGGTCGGGGTGGTCCTCGGCCCCGACGAGAAGCTCGAGATCGCGCGGCTCCTCGACGAGCTCGGCGTCGATCGCATCGAAGCCGGCTTCCCACGCGTCTCCGACGACGACTGGCAGGCGGTGAAGATGGTCGCCGGTGCCGGCCTGACGGCCGAGGTGTGGGGCTTCTCGCGCGCCGTGCCCGCCGACCTGGAGGCGCTCGTCGAGCTCGGCGTGCAGCACTCGGTGATCGAGTCGCCGATCTCGGACCTGAAGCTCGACGCGATCGGCGTCTCACGCGAGACGATGCTCGAGCGGATAGCCAAAGCGATGCGCTTCGCCGCCGAGCACGGCATCCACGCGGCGTTCTTCGGCGTCGACTCGACTCGCGCCGACCTCGACTTCTTCCGCCGCGTGTACGAGACGGCGGTCGAGGCGGGGGCGAAGGAGGTCGTCGTCGTCGACACGCTCGGCATCGCCTCGCCGGAGGCCGTCGCCGACCTCGTCGGCGCGACGCTGCAGTGGGTCGACGGCACGCCCGTCCACTTCCACGGCCACAACGACTTCGGCCTCGCCACGGCCAGCGCCGTGGCCGCCGTCCGTGCGGGCGCGACGTGGGTGCACGGCACGATCAACGGCATGGGCGAGCGGGCCGGCAACGCGAACCTGGGGGAGATCGCGCTGACGTTGCGCGCCCTCTACGGCGTCGAGTCGAACCTGCGGCTCGACCGCATCCGCGCCGTCTCGGAACGCGTGCGCGAGCTCTCCGGCTACGAGCTCGAGCCGTGGAAGCCGGTGACGGGCGACACGCTCTACCGGCGCGAGTCCGGTGCCGTCGCCTCGCAGTTCCACGACCCGCCGTCGATCGAGCCGTACTCGTCGGAGCTCGTCGGGGCCGAGCGGGCGATCGTGCTGGGCAAGAAGAGCGGCCTCGACTCGATCCGCATCAAGGCGGACGAGCTCGGCCTCGACGTGCCGGAGGAGCGCCGGGCGGAGGTGCTCGCCGCGGTCAAGAAGCTCGGCGCGGAGAAGCACGGGCTCGTGACGGACGACGAGTTCAGGGGAATCGTTGGCTGAGCACGACGCCGTCGTCGTCGGCTCCGGCGTCAACGGCCTCGCCTGCGCCGCGCTGCTCGCGAAGGCGGGCTGGGACGTCTGCGTCCTCGAGCGAAACGACTGGTTCGGCGGCTGTATCCGCACGGCCGAGATCACCCGGCCGGGATTCGAGCACGACGTCTTCAGCGCCTGGCACCCGCTCTGGGTCGGCGGGCCCGCGCACCCGCAGCTCGAGGACGACCTGGCGCGGCACGGGCTCGAGTACGTCAACACCGACGTGCCGACGGCGACCGCGTTTCCCGACGGCTCGAGCGCGTTCCTGCTGCGCGACGCGGAGAGCAATGCGCGCGAGCTCGGGACCGAATGGCCGGGCGTGCTGGAGTCGTTCTTCCCGACCGCCGACTTCGCGTTCGGCGTGCTCGGGACGGAGCTCTGGTCGAAGCACGGCGCGTCATTCGGCCTCCGCCTCCTGCGCCGGCTCGGTCGCGAGGGCGCCCGCGACTTCGCCGGGCAGCTCCTGGTCTCGGCGCGTGACTGGCTCGAGACGACGTTCGCCTCGCCGAAGGCACACGGCGTGCTCGCGCCGTGGGTGCTTCATACGGGCCTCGGCCCGGACGCGGCAGCGTCCGGCTACATGGCGCAGGTGATCGCGGTCGCGGTGCAGGAGGGGGGCATGCCGATCCCGGTCGGCGGCGGCGCGAGGCTCGCTGATGCGCTCATCGCCTACATTCGCGAGCAGGGCGGGAGGTGCGAGACCGGCGCGCACGTCGAACGCGTGTTCAGCGGCGGCGTCCGCGTCGGCAGCGAGACGATCGGCGCGCGCCGCGCAGTCGTCTGCAACGTCACGCCGACGCAGCTCTACGGCGACCTGCTCGGCGGCACGCCGCCGCCGTTCCGGTACGGCCGCAGCGAGATGCAGATCCACTTCGCGCTGTCCGAGCCGCCGGAGTGGGAGGGAGACGAACGGCTCGGCCGCGCCGCGATCGTGCACCTGACGCCCGGGCTCGACGGCGTCTCGCGCGCCGTCAACGAAGCCGAGCGCGGGCTCCTGCCGGCCGAGGCGACGGTCGTCGTCGGGCAGCCGCTGACGATGGATCCGTCGCGGGCGCCGGAGGGCAAAGGCATCCTCTGGGTCCAGCTGCAGGAGCTGCCGTGGCAGGTGAAGGGCGACGCCGCCGGCGAGCTCGACGTCGGTGACGGCATCTGGACGGAGGAGCTGCGCGAGCGCTATGCCGACCGCATCCAGGCGCGGATCGCGAAGCACGTCCGCAACCTCGAGTCGGCGGCGCTCGAGCGGGTGTGTCTCTCCCCCGCCGACCTGTGGAGCGCGAACGTCAACCTCGTGCGAGGCGATCCGTACGGCGGCTCGCTCGCGCTCGACCAGAGCTTCCTCTGGCGTTCTCCACACCGGACGCCGGTGAAAGGCGTCTGGCACGTCGGCGCCTCGACGCACCCCGGGCCGGGTCTCGGCGGCGGCTCGGGCGCGCTCGTCGCGCAGCAGCTCCTCGAGCCGCCGCTTCCGCGGAGGCTCTTGTCGCGGGTCCAGCGGAGGCCGTAGAGTCCCGCAGTCGGCTTTCTCGACCGGCGCTCCCACCGGTCACGGGGTCATCACGGGCGGCGCGGCGGCTGATCTTCGAAGCCGCCGCGTGCGATCTCCGCCAGAAGGCCGTACGAGCGAAGCCGCGCCGCGTGGTCGTGGATCGCGGCCGCGACGATGATCTCGTCGGCCCCGGTCTCGGCCGCGAAGGCCTCGAGCCCTGCACGCACCGTCCCCGACGCGCCGACGAACGAGCGGCTGAGCATCGCGGAGGCCCGCTCCCGCTCCGCCTCCGACCAGTAGTCGTCGATGTCGTCGATCGGCGCCGGCAGGCGGCCCCGCCGCCCGCGCAGGATGTTCGCGAACGACTGCTGCGCCGACGTGAAGAGCCGTCGCGCCTCCGCGTCGTCGTCGCCGACGATCGCGTTCGCGCCGACCATCACGTACGGCGCGTCGAGCGTCGGCGAGGGGCGGAACGAGCTGCGGTAGGCGGCGAGCGCGGGCAGCAGCGCCTCGGGCGCGAAGTGCGACGCGAACGCGTACGGCAGCCCCAGCGCCGCCGCGAGCTGCGCGCCGTAGAGGCTCGAGCCGAGGATCCACAGCGGCACCTTCGTCCCGGCGCCGGGGATCGCGCGCACGAGCTGCCCCTCCTGCGCGTCGTCGAGGTAGTGCTGCAGCTCGAGCACGTCCTCGGGGAACGTGTCTGCGGCGGTGAGATCGCGGCGGAGAGCGGCGATCGTGGGACGGTCGGTACCCGGCGCACGCCCGAGGCCGAGGTCGATCCGGCCCGGGTGCAGCTCTGCGAGCGTCCCGAACTGCTCGGCGATCACGAGCGGCGAGTGGTTCGGGAGCATGATCCCGCCGGAGCCGACACGGATCGTGCTCGTGGCTGCGGCCACGTGTGCGATCACGACGGCGGTGGCGGCGCTCGCGATGCCCGAGGCGTTGTGGTGCTCGGCGAGCCAGTAGCGGCGGTATCCCCATTCGTCGGCGTGACGGGCGAGGTCGATCGTGTTCCGCAGTGCGTCGGCGGCGGTCGCGCCCGCGGGGATCGGCGCCAGGTCGAGGATCGAGAGCGGCGGGATCGGCACCGGCCCAGCATGCCTGGGCGGCGACGGCGGACCGCATCGGTAACGTCCCGCGGCCCGTGACTCGCGTCGTCCGCCTCAGGCCCTGGCAGAAGGCCGCCCTCGACCGGTTCGTCGAGGCGGGCACACCCGACTTTCTCGCGGTCGCGACTCCGGGCGCCGGCAAGACGACCTTCGCGCTCACCGTCGCGCGACACGAGCTCGCACAGCGGCCGGGCCGGCTCGTCGTCGTCGCGCCGACCGCGCACCTGAAGCTGCAGTGGGCACGCGCCGCCGCCACGTTCGGGCTGCACCTCGACCCGCAGTGGGCGGCCGCCGACGGCCGGCTGCCTGCCGACATGCACGGGATCGTCACGTCGTACCAGCAGGTGGCCACTAGCTCGCGCCTCCTGGGCGCGCTCTCGCGCGGCGCCTTCGTCGTCTTCGACGAGCTCCACCACGCCGCCGACGACCGCGCCTGGGGGGATGCGGTACGCGACGCGTTCGAGGGCGCCCGCCGGCGGCTCGCGCTCTCGGGCACGCCGTTCCGCTCCGACACACGCGCGATCCCGTTCGTCCACTACCGCGGCGACGAGGCGGTGCCCGACTTCGAGTACGGCTACGGCGACGCGCTCTCGGACGGTCGCGTCGTGCGCCCGGTCTACTTCCCGGCGACGAACGGCCGGATGGAGTGGCAGGCGCCCGGCGGCTCCGTTCACAGCGCGACGTTCGACGACCGGCTCGACGCGCAGGGGGCGTCGCAGCGACTCCGGACGGCGCTGTCGCTCGAGGGGGACTGGCTGCCGACGGTGCTGCGCGCGGCGCACGAGCGTCTCGCGTCGGTTCGTGTGGAGCAGCCGAACGCGGGCGGGCTCGTGATCGCGACCGACCAGGAGCATGCGCGCGGGATCGCAGCGATCCTGAAGGCGCGGCTCGGCGTCGGTGCGCGCGTCGTCACGTCGGACGACCCGCAGGCCTCGGCAGGGATCGCGTCGTTCGCGGCCGGCAGCGAGCCGTGGCTCGTAGCCGTGCGCATGGTCTCCGAGGGCGTCGACATTCCGCGGCTTCGCGTGGGCGTGTACGCGACGACGACGACGACCGAGCTCTTCTTCCGGCAGGCGGTCGGGCGTCTCGTGCGCTGGACGCGCGGCGTGCCCCGCCAGCGCGCCTGGCTGTACATCCCGGACGACCGGAGGCTGCGCGCGCACGCTGCGGGAGTCGCGGAGCAGCGCCGGCACTCGCTCCGGAAGGAGGATGCGCCGGAGCGTGTCGAGCGCGACGAGGAGGCGGCGGGCGCAGATGACGTGCAGATGTCGCTGTTCGCGGCGCTCTCGGCCGTCGCCACGGACGTGCACGAGCCGGACGACCTGCCGTACGACCCCGACCCGGAGTCGTCGGGCGGCGAGGAGATCGAGCTGACGCTGGCGCCGCCGCCGCCGCTCGCCGGCGGCAGCGTGGATGTGCCCGGTGCGGCGGCGCTGACGCGCCGTGAGGAGAAGCGCGTCCTGCGCGACCAGAACGCGGCCGTCGCGCGCGAGCTCGTCCGCCGAACGCGTCTCACGCACGCCCAGGTGAACGCCGAGCTGAATCGCCGCTCGGGCGTCCGCCGCGTCACGGAGGCGACGATCGAGCAGCTCGAGCGCCGGCTCGCAGCCGCCGACCGCTGGCTCGCGAGGACGTAGCCGTTCCGGCCACGTCCAGGGACTGTCCCTGGACACGGCCCGAAGTGTCAGGACGCGGCTGCTACCGCCGTGCGCTCGCCGGCGAAGTAGGGGATGACGGCGCTCGCGAACAGCTCCTGGTTCTTGATCGCCATCCAGTGCGGCGCGCCGCCCGCGTTCACCGTGATCCCGATCTCCTGGATCCCCTCGCAGACCTTCCGCGTCTCCTCGATCCGCGCGATCACGTCCGCCGGCGTGCCGACCCAGACGTAGTCGTCCTCGACGAGCTTGTCGTACGGGATCTCCGTCAGCGACTCCATGATCCCCGCCGCGTAGAACCCGTAGCCGGCCGCGTTCAAGGCGTCCGTGGGCGGCTTCGGCCACTCCGTCAGCGGCGAGGCGTTGCCGTCGATGAAGCCGCGGATCCACTGCTCCGCCTCGCGATGCGCCGTGTCCGCGTCCTCGTCGATGTGGCACGCGTGGATCCAGACGATGTCCGGCTCGGTGCCGTGCTCGGCGCAGCTCGAGCGGTACAGGTCCATCTGCTTCTCGAGCGCCGCGTACGGAAGGAGCGGCGGCACGGCGACGCCCCAGCCGCGCTCGGCGGCGAGCGTGTACGTGCGGTCCGACGTGCCGCCCAGGTACACGCGGTACTTCGTCTCGACGAACGGGACGACGTGCGAGTCCGGCACGTGGAAGTAGGTGCCCTCGTGCGAGAAGCGCTCGTTCTCGAGCGCCTCGAGCAGCAGGTCGACGGCCTCCTCGTACTTCGGCCGCGCATGCTCGTCGAGCGGCTCGCCCGCCGGCAGCGGGATCCACCCGTGCCCGCGCCCGACGCCCCACTCGTAGCGTCCGCCCGTGATCAGGTGCGTCGCGTGGATCACGCTCGCGAGCACCGTCGGGTTGTGGTACGGCAGCGCGTGCAGCATCGTGCGGAAGCGGATGTTCTGCGTCCGCTGCGCCGCCGCTGCGAAGAACGCGGTCGGGTTCGCCGAGATCGAGAACTTCGGGAAGAAGTAGTGCTCGATGATCGCGTAGACGTCGTAGCCGAGGCGGTCGGCGTTCTCCATCTGCTCGAGCACCTCGCCGTAGAGCTGCTCGGCCGTCTTGCCCGGATGGAGCTGGAGCTCCGAGTAGAGGCTGAACCTCATCGCGCCCTCCTAACGGGGATCGAAGATGCCGCGGCCACCGAGCTCGTGCTGGAAGATGACGCTCGCGAGCGCGAGGTGGTCGTGCAGCGCCGCGGCGGCCGCCTCGGCGTCGTGCGCCGCGCACGCGTCGAGCAGCTCGGTGTCGTAGGCGCGGTGTCGCTCCTGCGGGCCGTCCTTCGACGTCAGCAGCGCCGGCCGGAACCGCTCCGACCGGTCCCACGCCGGCCGGATCAGCGCGACGAGCCACTGCGACGCCGATGCCTCGTAGAGCGTGAAGTGGAAGGCCGTATGCGCCCGCATCGTCTCGCGCACGTCCTCGGCTGCCGCCGCCGCGTCGAACCGCTCGAGCTGCGCCCGGGCCGCCTCGGCGTCCGCCTCCGAGAACCGTTCGGCGGCCCGGCGCACCGCGAGCGACTCCAGGGCGAGCCGGACCTGGAACAGGTCGCGCAGCTCCTCGATGTCGAAGTCGAGGACGCGTGCCCCCTGGTGCGGGACGTGCTTCGCGAGCCCGAGCGCCTCCAGCTGCCGGACCGCCTCGCGGATCGGCGAGATCGACATGCCGAGCGACCGCGCCAGCTCGTCGAGCCGCAACGGCGTGCCGGCCGGGAGCTCACCGAGGATGATCGCCTCCCGCAGCTCCATGAGCGCGTATTCGGCCATCGTCCGGTGGCGCATCGGGCCCTGGGGTGTGCCCACACGTGCCATGTGTAACCAGACCGTCCCACAACCCTTGATCAGATGTCAAACGTCATGAGAGGATCAGGGTGTGGCGCCGCGGGTCTCCGTCTCGCAGATCACGACGTTCCGGTCGACCTTCGCCGACGACGTGCGCCGGTACGTCGCGGCGGGGCTGGAGGGGCTCGGGGTCTGGGAGCTGAAGCTGCCGGACGGCGGCGACGCCCAGGCGCTCGAGCAGCTCGCGGAGAGCGGCCTCGAGCCGGCGTCCGCCGTCCCGGCCGTGCCCTCGATCCTGCCGCTGCCGCTCCTCGGCGGCCCCGACGATCCCGCCGAGCGGGTCGAGGCGATCTGCGCGAGCCTCGGTCGGCTCGCCCCGTTCGGGCCGAGCGGCATCGTCTGCCTGACCGGCACGGGCGAGGGACGCGATCCCGACGACGCACGTGCGGCCGTGGTCGACGGCCTGCGCACGATCGCGCACGAGGCCGACGGGCTCGGCCTCCGGCTCGCGCTCGAGCCGTACCAGCGTGAAGGCGGCGAGCTCTGGACGATCGCGTCGACGATCCGCGAGGCGGTGTCGCTGATCGAGGACGCCGGCGACCCGCCCGCGCTCGGCATCCAGTTCGACGTCTGGCACCTCTGGAACACGGAGACGCTGTTCGACGACATCGCGGCCGAGGTCGACCGCTTCGTCGGCGTTCACGTCTGCGACGTCCGCGATCCGACCCGCGGCTGGGCGGACCGCGCGCTACCCGGCGACGGCGCCGCCGGCGTCCCCGAGATCCTGCGCGCGCTCGACGCGGCGGGCTGGGACGGCCTGTACGACATCGAGATCTTCTCCGACGACGGCACCTTCGGCAGCGAGTACCGGGACTCGTACTGGGCGGCGCCGGCGGAGGAGACGCTCGCACGCGCGACTGCGGCGTTCGAGCGGTGCTGGTCACGCATACCTACCCCCCAGGAAGTGGAGGAGACGAGATGAGGAGACGGGGTTCCCGCGTGGGGCTCGTCACGGCCGTCGCCGCGTTCGCGCTGGTCGCGCTCGCAGCGACTGCCGCAGCGAAGACGAACGCGCCCAAGGCGTCGCCGATCACGATCGGCTGGGCGTTCGACAGCAAGGGCGCGATGGCGCCGTTCGACAACCCGGCGCTCGCCGCCGCGCAGCTGCGCGTGAAGCAGCTGAACGCGAGGGGCGGCGTCGACGGACGCAAGTTGCAGATCAAGACCTGCGACACGCAGGGCAACAAGCCGGCAGTGGCGAAGGCGTGCGCGCTGAAGCTGCTCGGCGGCGGCGCGAACGTCATCTTCACGACCTGCGACGTCGATCTCGCCGCACCGGTCGTGCAGGAGGCGATCAACCGCGGCGTGCTCGCGATCGCGCCGTGCATCGGCACCGACCAGATGGGCCCGAAGCGCTTCGGCAAGAAGGGCAAGCTCGCCTTCAGCTTCGGCAACGTGGCGCAGGACGAGGGCTCCGCGATGGCGCAGTACGCGTGGGGGCACGGCTGGAAGACCGCCGCGCTCGCGACGGACGGAGTCATCGTCTACTTCAAGAACGTCGTCCAGGCGTTCAAGGTCCGCTTCAAGCAGCTCGGCGGGAAGATCGTCGACGAGGAGACGTACCACTCGCTCGGGGGCAACGACGTAAACAACGCCGTCAGCCGCCTGAACGGCGTCAAGGCCGACGTCGTCGTCACCGCGACGGCGGGCGCGTTCGGCGCCCTCTCGACCCTCATCTCCGGCATGCGGAGCGCCGGCAATGACACGCCGGTGCTCAACTCGTGGGCCGGCGACGGCACCTACTGGCTGCCGAAGAGCCCGAAGGTGACGAACTACTGGTTCGTCACGTACGCGTCGTCGTTCGGCGACGACCCGAACCCGGCGATCAACAAGCTCGCCAAGCAGGTCCACGCGGCGACGGGCGGCTTCATCGCCGGGCCGGCCGCGATCGACGGCCTCGCGACGGCGATCCGCCGCGCCCACGGCTCCACGAACGGCGCCACGCTGGCGTCGATCATGGAGAAGTTCAAGGGCGTGCCGACGCTGTCGGGCAAGGTGAGCTTCTCGCCGAAGCTACACACCGTCTTCGGCCGGCAGTACCGGGTGATCCGGATCCAGGACAACAAGCCGAAGGTCGTCGGCACCGTCACCGCGAAGGTCGTCGCGAAGATCTAGTGATGCCGGCGACTTGGCATCACTAGGTGGCGGCGGTCGCCCAGTCCGACGCGGAGAGGAGGCCCGGAGACATCCTCCGGGCCTCCTCCGTCTCACGCGCCTTCGAGGGGGTGCAGGCGCTGCGCGGCGTCACGCTGACGCTCGCGCGGGGCGAGGTGGTGGGACTGATCGGCCCGAACGGGGCCGGCAAGTCGACGCTCGTCAACGTGCTCAGCGGTTTTGACCGGCCCGACGAGGGCCGGGTCGAGCTCGGCGAGCAGGACGTCACGCGCTGGTCGCCGCACCGCCGCGGCCGCAGGGGCCTCGCCCGCACCTTCCAGCACAGCCGCGCGTTCCGGGGCCTCTCGGTGCGCGAGAACGTGGAGGTCTCTGCGCTCGGCGTCGGCGTCGGCGGGCGCGAGGCGACGCGGCGCGCCGACGCCCTGCTTGCGCGGCTCGGCCTCGACCGCTACTCGGAGGCGCCCGCGTCCGCCCTGGCGCACGGCGACGAGCGGCGCCTCGGCGTCGCACGCGCACTCGCGACGGAGCCGTCGTTCGTGCTCCTCGACGAGCCTGCCGCCGGCCTGCCGGAGGCGGAGGTGCCCGACTTCGCGGCGCTCGTGCGCACGATCGCCGACGAGCACGGCGCCGGCGTCCTCCTGATCGACCACAACATGGCGCTGATCATGGAGACCTGCGAGCGGATCCAGGTGCTCGACCAGGGGCAGGTGCTCGCGGAGGGCTCGCCCGCAGAGATCCGCGCCAATCTCGACGTCGCGGCGGCCTACCTCGGCGAGACGCCGGTGCCCGAGGACGCATGACGCTCACGGTCGGGAACCTCGACGTCCGCTACGGCGGCGTGCACGCCGTCCGCGACCTCTCGTTCACGGTCGCGCCCGGGGAGATCGTCGGCCTCATCGGCCCGAACGGCGCCGGCAAGTCGTCGACCCTGCACGCGATCATGGGGCTCGCCCCGGCGAGCGGGAGCGTTCGTCTCGGCGACCGCGAGCTGCTCGGGCTCCGGCCCGAGGACGTCGCGCGCAGCGGCATCGCGCTCGTCCCGGAAGGACGGCGCATCTACGCCGAGCTGACGGTCGAGGAGAACCTGCGGCTCGGTCTCGCGGCGCGGCGCAGCCGTGCCGCCGCAGACCTCGACCCGGTCTACGAGCTCTTTCCCGTGGTGCGCGACTTCCGCGCGCGGCAGGCGGGTGCGCTCTCCGGCGGGCAGCAGCAGCAGCTCGCGATCGCCCGCGCGCTCGTCGCGGAGCCCGACGTGCTCCTGCTCGACGAGCCGTCGCTCGGCCTCGCGCCCAGCATCGTCGACGTCGTTTTCGCCGCGCTCGATGCGATCAAGGAGCGCGGGCTCGCCGTGCTGCTCGTCGAGCAGCGCGCACAGCGGACGGTGGCGGCCGCGAACCGCAGCCACGTGCTCGCGAACGGCGCGCTGCACCTGACGCTCGGCCCCGGCGACGCGGACGACACGGAGAAGCTCGTCGCCGCCTACCTCTCATGAGCGTCCTCGCCATCCTCAACATCGACTGGCAAACGCTCGCCGACGGGCTCGCGCTCGGGGCGATCTACGCACTGATGGCGGTCGGGATCGGGCTCGTCTTCGGCGTGCTGCGGCTCGTCAACTTCGCGTACGGGCAGCTCGTGATGGCGGGCGCGTTCGCGCTCGCGCTCGCGTCGCAGTGGGGCTGGCCGCTGTGGGCAGGGATCGTGCTCTGCTTCGCCGTCGTCCTCGCGCTCTCGGTCGCGATGGACCATCTCGTCTTCCGGCCGCTCCGCGGGCACTCGCCCGCCGTCATGCTCGTGGCGACGTTCGCGGTCGCGTTCCTGCTGCAGAGCATCGCGCTCCTGTGGTTCGGCTCGCTCGGCAAGATCGCGAGCTCGCTCGCGTTCCTCAACCGGCCGTGGACGATCTCGGACGTCGACATCCGGAAGATCACGATCGTCGCCGTGATCGTGGCGGTGCTCTGCCTGCTGCTCCTGCACCTGCTGCTCGAGCGCACCGAGGTCGGGCTGCACATGCGCGCGGCGTCGATGGACTTCGCGACGTCGCGGATGCTCGGTGTGCGCGCGAACCGCGTCATCTCCTTCGCCGTGCTCATCTCCGGTGCGCTCGCCGCGGTCGTGGCGGTGATGCTGACGGTGCAGACGCCGCTCGTCACGCCCGACTTCGCGCTGCGAGACACGATCGTCGTGCTCGCCGGCGTCGTCGTCGGCGGGCTCAACCGGCCCATCCCCGCCACGCTCGGCGGCTTCTCGATCGGCTTCGCAACCGGCGTCCTCGGCGGCGCGCTACCGACGAACCAGAGCCAGTACCTGCCGACCTTCGTGTTCGTGGCGGTGATCCTCGTCCTGCTCGTCCGCCCGCGCGGGCTCTTCGACTTCTCCAGGAGCGTGGAGCGTGTCTAGGGGCGAAATGGTGTCTGACACCTCCAGATGTCAGACACCGGTCGGGGCGCACACATGAGACGCCTGGACGAGCTCGTCGCGCCCGTCGTCCTCGTCG
The DNA here is from genome assembly GCA_035763525.1 of Gaiellaceae bacterium. GTDB lineage: Bacteria > Actinomycetota > Thermoleophilia > Gaiellales > Gaiellaceae > PALSA-600. The sequence continues at coordinate 5,824 of DASUAX010000049.1, read as the reverse complement.
TCGCGGCGGCGCTGCTCGGCTCGCTCGCGTCGATCTCGAACCAGACGTACTTCACCGACACGCTCGTGAAGGTCTCGATCGTCGTCGCGCTCTACGTCTTCATCGGCAACTCCGGGGTGCTCTCGTTCGGCCACATCAGCTTCGTGGCTCTCGGCGCCTGGACGGCCGGGGTGCTGACGGTACCGCCGAGCGAGAAGCCCGCGATCATGCCGAACCTGGCCGAGTTCCTCCTGCACCGGCACGTCGGGAACGTCACGTCGCTCGTGCTCGCCGCCGTGGTGGGCGGCATCGCCGCCTTCGTCGTCGGCATCCCGCTGATGCGGCTGTCGGGCCTCGCCGCCGGCATCGCCACGTTCGCGGTGCTCGAGATCACCTACAACCTGCTGCAGTACGAGGAGCGGATCGGCCCCGGCCTGAACGCGTTCTCGTCGGTGCCGGAGACGACCGGCCTGCGGCAGGCGGCGATCGGGGCCGTCGTCTGCATCGTCGTCGCATTCGTGTACGCCCGCAGCCGCTTCGGCCGGCTGCTCCGGGCCACCCGCGAGGACGACGCCGCGGCGCGCGCGGTCGGCGCGTCCGTGTATCGGCAGCGGCTGATCGGCTTCACCGTCTCGGGCGTGCTCGCCGGGCTCGCGGGCGGCCTGTACGTCCACCTGCTGCCGGTGAACGTGAACTCGGTGCACCTCGACCTGACCTTCCTGACGCTCGCGATGCTCGTCGTCGGCGGCTCGGGCAGCTTGCTCGGCGCCGTCGTCGGCACGCTCGCCGTCAGCGCGATCGACTCGTGGCTCGCCGTCGCCGAGAACGGCACCTCGGTCTTCGGCCTCAACCTCGACCTGCCGGCCGGGACGGCCGAGATCGTCGTCGGCGTCCTGATGGCGGCCATCCTCATCCTCCGGCCCTCGGGCCTGACCGGCGGCCGGGAGCTTCGACTCCGAGGGAGAATCGCATGGCGCGGGTCTGCGTCGCGGGCGCCGGCGTGATCGGGAGCCTGTTCGCGGCGCACCTCGCGCGCGTCGCGGACGTCTCCGCGCTCACCCGGCGCGAAGAGCACGCGGCGGCGCTGCGCGAGCAGGGGCTGCGCGTGACCGGCCGGGCTGACTTCACCGCGAGCCTCGACGCCGCGACCGATCCGGAAGCGCTGCCCGACCCCGAGCTCGTGATCGTCGCGTGCAAGGGCACGGACCTCGACTCCCTCGCCCTGCGCCTCGAGGGACACTGGCCCGACGCGCTCGTCATGACCGTGCAGAACGGCATCGGCGCCGACGGCGTCGTCGCCCGGCACGGCGACTGGCGCATCCTCACCGCCGTCACGTTCATGAGCGGCACGCGCCACGACGACACGCACGTGCAGTACGTGCTCGACACCGCGACGTGGATCGGCCCCGGCCGCGGCACGACCGTGGCCGACGCGGAGTGGGCGGCCGAGCTCCTGCGCTCCGCCGGCCTGAAGGCCGAGGCGTTCCCCGACCTGCGACCCGCGCAGTGGTCGAAGCTGATCTTCAACGCGACGGTGAACACGGTGGCGGCGTTGACAGGCCTGCCGCACGACCCGCACTTCGCGGCACTCGGTCGGCCCGACGACCTCGGCCACCTCGTCAAGGGGCTGATGGACGAGGGCAAGGCGGTCGCCGCCGCGGCGGGCGTCGAGCTCGGCGAGGACCCGTGGGAGATGAACGTGCTCGCGACGCAGCGCGGCAGCGCGCACTACCCCTCGATGCTGGAGGACGTGGCGGCGCACCGGCGCACGGAGATCGACATGATCACCGGCGCGCTCGTCCGCGAGGCGCGCCGCGTCGGGGTGCCGGTGCCGCTGCACGAGACGATGGAACGGCTGATCAAGGCGAAGGAGGACTCGTGGCAGGCGTAGGCTCGCCGGAGCCGCGGATGACCGTAGCGGTGATCGGATGCGGCGCGGTGGGCTCGCTGTTCGCGGCGAACCTCGCCACGCTCGACGACGTCGCGGTGTGGGCGTACGACCTCGCCCGCGAGCACGTCGACGCGATCAACCGCGACGGACTGAGGCTCACCGGCGCGGGGGAGGTGACCGGGCGCGTGCGCGCGACGACCGACGCCGCCGAGCTGCCACCGTGCGATTTCGGCATCGTCGCGACAAAGGCGATGCACACCGACGGCGCCGTCGCCGCGACCGCGCACGCCTTCGCCGATGGGTGCGTTGCGACCGTGCAGAACGGGATCGGCAACGAGGAGGTGCTCGCCCGCCACGTCGAGCGCGTGATCCGCGGCACGACGTTCCCGGCGGGGAAGATCGTCGCGCCGGGTGTCGTTCAGTGGGACGTGAAGGGCGACACGACGCTGGGCCCGTTCGAGGGCCGGCCGGCGCCCTTCGACCAGGTCGAGCGGCTCGCCGATGCCTGCTCGCGCGGTGGCATGCCGACGAAGGCGGTGCAGGACGCGCGCGGGCCGCAGTGGCGCAAGGTGATCTTCAACGCCGCCACGAACCCGCTCGGCGCACTGACGGGCCTCACGCACGGCCGCGTCTGCGAGCAGCCCGCGCTGCGCCGGCTCGCGTCCCAGCTCGTCGACGAGGGCAAGGCGGTCGCGGACGCGCAGGGGATCGTGCTCGACGCCGATCCCGAGGAGCTGATCGACTACGCGGCGCGGCCCGAGGTCGCCTACGACCACAAGGCGTCGATGCTGCAGGACGTCGAGGCGCGCCGGCAGACCGAGGTCGACTTCCTGAACGGCGGCATCGCCGGCTTCGGGCGGCGGCTCGGCGTGCCGACGCCGACGCACGAGACCATCCATGCACTCGTGAAGGGAGTGGAGGCTTCTTGGTGAGAGAGGAAGTGGAGCGTCGCTACGGCAACGTCCGCACGGCGATGGCCCGCGACGGCCTCGACGCGGTGATCGTCAGCGGCAACGAGTACACGGGCTTCGAGGGCGCCGTCACGTACGTGTCGGGCTTCGTGATCGTGCACCGCTACGCGTACGTGCTACTGCCGCGTGAGGGCGAGCCGTCGATCGTCTTCCCGACCGAGGCGCGCTACGTCGGCGAGCACGGGACGACGTGGATCGAGGACCAGGTGTTCGTCGACCGGCCCGGTGAGTGGCTGGCGGACAGGGTCAAGGGCAAGCGCGTCGGGGTCTACGGGCTCGACTACGTGATGACGGTGCGCGACTACCAGACGCTCGCGGGCGCGGCGGAGATCGTCGCCTGGGACGAGCAGTTCGACCACGCGCGCGCTGTGAAGAGCGAGCTCGAGCTCGAGTCCGTGCGCGACAGCGTCCGCATCAACACCGAGGGCTTCTGGATCTTCCTCGAGCATTTCGCGCCCGGGAAGACGGAGCGCGAGATCCTCGCGCCGTGCGAGCAGTACTTCGTCGGCGAGGGCTGCGGCCGGCTGACGATGGACATGGTCCTGACCGGCCCGAACGGCGGCGCGCTCCCCGAGTTCAAGATCGCGGGCGACTACCGCATCCGCGCGACGGACATGGTGCTCCCGTCACTCGAGATCGCCGGCCCTGGCGGCCACTGGGTCGAGGTCTCGCGGGCGATCTCCCCGGGTGAGCCGAACGACGAGACGAAGCAGATGCTGGAGGCGTACGACGAGTACTACGAGGCAGCGCGCGGCGCCCTGAAGGCAGGCGCGACCGCTCACGACGTGCACCGAGCGGTCGCGAAGGGCTTCCACGACCGCGGCTTCAAGCTCGGGCACGTGACCGGCCACTCGATCGGCATGACGATGATCGAGTGGCCGAAGATCGGCGAGGGTGACGAGACCGAGTTGAAGGCGGGCATGGTCTTCTCGATGCACCCGCACGCGATCTCGCAGGACGGGCAGTCGTGCCTCTACATGCAGGACACCTGGCTCGTGACCGAGGAGGGCGGCGAGCCGCTCGCGGGCCTCGAGATGAAGATCTACGACGGGACGGAGAGAAGATGACCAAGCATCCGGAGCTGATCATCCCATGAACGAGCTCGCGAAGCCGGTCCTCCCGGGCACGGCCGGGTCGGACTACGAGCGGTACCTGCGCACCGACGAGCTGCTCGCGCTGCAGAAGACGGCCGACGAGTGGATCCACCGCGACGAGCTCCTCTTCCAGTCCGTGCACCAGACGTCGGAGATCTGGCTGAAGCTCGCGTGGAACGAGGTCGAGGAGGCGGCGCGGCTCGTCGGCGAGGACGACGTCCACGCGGCGCTGCGGCTCCTGCGGCGCGCGAACGACTGCTTCAAGCTGGTCACGCTCGCGCTCGACATGCTCGAGCACATGTCGCCGTGGGAGTACACCGAGGTGCGCAAGGTGCTCGGTCACGGCAGCGGCTTCGACTCGCCCGGGTTCAAGGAGCTGCGCCGCGTCGGGAAGCTGCTCGGCGACGCCTTCCATGCGGCGCACGAGCGGGCGGGACTCTCGCTCGTCGAGGTGTACACCCGCGGCCGCGAGCACGACGACCTCTACAACCTCGCCGAGCAGCTGATCGAGCTCGACGAGCGGATCACCGTCTGGCGCGTCCGCCACTTCAAGGTCGTGCAGCGCGTGATCGGCGGCGACGTCGTCGGCACGCAGGGGACGCCCGTCGAGATCATGGGACGGCTGATCCACCACTCGCTCTACCCGGAGCTGTGGGACGTCCGGAACGAGCTGACGCGCATGAACCTTCCAGAGCAGTGAGCATCGCGCTCGGCTGCGGCAACTTCGGCGGCGTCGGCTCGGCGCCGGCGTTCTTCGGGCAGGGGATCCCGCACGACGAGGCGCTCGCGATCATGGACCGCGCGTGGGAGGCGGGCATCACGTGGTTCGACACCGGCGACGCCTACGGCGGAGGTACGAGCGAGCGCTGGATCGGCGAGTGGATCGCGGCTCGCGGCGTGCGGCCGAAGCTGACGACGAAGGTCTTCCATTCGACGACCGGCACGCCCGGAGACACGGGGCTCGCACCCGAGCGCATCCGGCGCCAGCTCGCCTCGAGCCTGGAGCGGCTGGGCGTCGAGCGCGTCGACTTCTACCTCGCGCACGAGCCCGACGCGACGGTGCCGCTCGAGGAGACGGTCGCCTGCTTCGAGGAGCTGCGCGCCGAGGGGCTCGTCGATGCGTGGGGGCTCAGCAACTACGGCCTCGACGAGCTGCGGGCAACGCGGCCGGCGCTCGTCCAGAACTCGTTCTCGCTGCTCGACCACGACGACGAGGACGACGTGCTGCCGTGGTGCCGGGAGCAAGGCGTCGCGTACGTGCCGTTCGGGCCGCTCGCGGGCGGCTGGCTGACCGGCAAGTACCGGCGCGGCGAGCCGTTCCCCGAAGGCTCGCGGATGACGCAGCGGCCGGGGCCGTACGAGCGCTACGTCGACGACGGCGTCTTCGACGCCCTCGAGGCGCTCGAGCGCGAGGCGGGAGAGCGCGGCGTCTCGACCGCCGCGCTCGCCTTCGCGTGGGTGGTCGCCCGCTGCGGCGGCGCGGTGTGCGGGCCGAACCGGGCTTCGCACCTCGACCCGGTGCTCGAGGCCATGGAGCTGCAGATGACCGAGGAGGACGTGGGTCGGATCGGAGGGCTTTTCCAATGAGCAACGTGCGCGTGCTCGACGAGCACGACGTCCGCCGGCTGCTGCCGATGGCGGACTGCATCGACCTGATGGCCGACGCACTCGGCTCGCTCGCGCGCGGAGAGGCGTTCAACCCGCTTCGCTTCGTCTCGCGGCCGCCCGACCACGACAGCCTGATGGGACTGATGCCCGCTCGGCGCGGCGGCGACGCTCCGCTGTGGTCGCTGAAGGCGCTGACGATCGTGCCCGGTAACAGTTCCCGCGGTCTCGACTCGCACCAGGGGTTCGTGGCGCTCTTCGGCGGCGACGACGGCGAGCCGAAG
>DASUAX010000048.1:0-21709 GCA_035763525.1 Gaiellaceae bacterium | reverse complement strand
GTTCAAGGCCGGCTCCGTGACGGGCCTCCTCGTCGTCGGGCTCGGCCTCTTCGGCGTCACCGGCTACTACTGGTTCCTGACGGGGGCGCTGCACAACTCACCGGCGTCGGCGATCGACGACCTCGTCGGCCTCGCGTTCGGCGGTTCGCTCATCTCCGTGTTCGCACGGCTCGGCGGCGGCATCTTCACGAAGGCCGCCGACGTCGGCGCCGACCTCGTCGGGAAGATCGAGGCGGGGATCCCGGAGGACGACCCGCGCAACGCGGCCGTGATCGCGGACAACGTCGGCGACAACGTCGGCGACTGCGCCGGCATGGCGGCCGACCTGTTCGAGACGTACGCGGTCACCGCCGTCGCCGTCATGCTCCTCGGCACGCTCGAGGGCCTCAGCGAGGCGAAGCTCTACCTGTACCCGCTCGCGATCGGCGGCGTCTCCGCGATCGCGTCGGTGATCGGCACCTTCTTCGCGCGGCTCGGCAAGGGCGAGAACGCGGTCATCAACGCGCTCTACAAGTCGGTGCTCGTCGCGACGGTCCTGTCGGCGCTCGGGTTCATCCCGATCACGATGGGCTTCGACAACGGCGCCTACGGCTTCGGCGACCTCTACATCTCGGCGATCGTCGGCCTCGTCGTCACGTTCCTGCTCGTCGCGATCACCGAGTTCTACACCGGCACCCGCTGGAGCCCCGTGAAGATGATCGCCCGCGCCTCCCAGACGGGTCACGCGACGAACATCATCGAGGGCCTCGCCGTCGGCATGCAGGCGACGGCCGCGCCGGTGATCGTGATCGCGGCGGGCATCCTCGTCGCGCACCACTTCGCCGGTCTGTTCGGCATCGGCGTCGCCGTGATGGCGCAGCTCTCGATGACGGGCCTGATCGTCGCGCTCGACGCGTACGGCCCGGTCACGGACAACGCGGGCGGCATCGCCGAGATGGCCGACCTGCCCGAGGAGGTCCGCGGCATCACCGACCCGCTCGACGCGGTCGGCAACACGACGAAGGCCGTGACGAAGGGCTACGCGATCGGCTCCGCCGCGCTGGCCGCCCTCGTCCTCTTCGACTCGTACTCGACGGGGCTGCGCGACAACGGCCTCGGCACGTCGTTCAACCTCTCGGACGCATGGGTGATCGCCGGGCTCTTCATCGGCGGCCTGATGCCCTTCCTGTTCGCGTCGCTCGCGATGCAGGCGGTCGGGCGCGTCGGCGGCGAGGTCGTGCAGGAGGTGCGCCGCCAGTTCCGCGAGCACCCCGGGATCATGGAGGGGACCGAGCGGCCCGACTACAGCCGTGCCGTCGGGATCGTCACGGGCTCGGCGATCAAGTCGATGCTCGCGCCGGCGCTGATCCCGATCGGCTTCCCGATCATCGTCGGGATCATCAACCCCCGCATGCTCGGTGGGCTGCTGATCGGCACGATCGTCACGGGGCTCTTCCTCGCGATCGCGATGACCTCGGGCGGCGGTGCCTGGGACAACGCGAAGAAGTCGATCGAGGACGGCGAGTACGGCGGCAAGGGCTCCGAGGCGCACGCGGCCTCGGTCACCGGCGACACCGTCGGCGATCCGTACAAGGACACGGCGGGCCCCGCGATCAACCCGATGATCAAGATCGCGAACCTCGTCGCCATCCTGATCATCCCGCTGATCGTCTCGATTCACGGGTAGGAGGGATTTCGAGAGGCCCGGGGCACGCCCCGGGCCTCTACCTTTCCCGGATGAGGAACCGGGTCCTGGTCTACGCCGAAGCGCTCGACGTCGCCGCCGAAGGGGCGGTGTGGTACGCGCGCCGCGTCGGCGGCGGGCACTTCGAGGCTCTGCACGTCGCCGGCAAGGGCACCGACACCGGCATCCACGCGCGCTGGTTCGACTACACCGGCGGCGACCCGCGGCTCGACGTGCGTCCCGCCGGCACCGACGCACAGAAGGCGGTGCTGGCGGAGGTCGAGAAGCTCCGGGGCGAGAGCGACGACACGGTCGTCACCGTCGTGCTGCCCGAGCAGTTCCGGCGGCGGTCGCTGCTCGCCGCCGCGCAGCGGGCGCAGTTCCGGCTGAAGCTGCGGCTGCTCGTGGAGCCGCGCGTCGTCGTGGCAGACGTACCGGCGGTCACCTCGGAGCGGCGGCCCGAGGGGCACCTGCCGGAGCGGCTCGTCGTCCGCGTGATCGCCGGAGAGCCCGACGAGGCGACGCTCGGCGCGATCCGCTACGCGCAGGGGATCGGCGGCGACGACGTCCGTTCGGTGCATTTCGGCGAGCGGACGTGGGACGAGGACCTCGGCCTGCCCGTCGACGATGCGCCGCTCACCGGGCGCCTCGTCGACTCGATGCTCGCGTACGTCCGCGGTCTTACCGGGGAGCAGCACTGCGTCGTCAACGTCGTGCTGCCCGAGCGGCTCCACCCGAGCCCGCCGCGGCTGCGCAGCCGGCAGGCGCTCGCGATCAAGCGTGCGCTCCTCTTCGAGCCGCAGGTGATCCTCAGCAGCGTCCCGTTCAAGTGATGCGGCCGGGCTGCGCCCGCATCACGGAGTAGGCTCCGTCGCCGTGCCACGGCGTCGCCGGCAGAGCCACGGCCTCGAGCGCGTCCTCGGGGCGCCCGCGCTCTTCGCGACGGCCTACGGCAACGTCGGCTCGTCGATCTACTACGCGCTCGGCCTCGTCGCGGGCATCGCGCTCGGGCTCACGCCGCTCGTCTTCATCATCAGCGGCCTCATCTTCGCGGCCACCTCCGCGACCTACGCGGAGGGCACCGTCCGCTACCCGGAGGCGGGGGGCTCGTCGAGTTTCGCCCGGCACGCGTTCAACGAGCTCGTCTCGTTCGGGGCGGCCTGGGCGCAGATGCTCAACTACGTGATCACCGTCGCGATCTCGGTGATCTTCGTCCCGCACTACCTCTCGATCTTCTGGGAGCCGTTGCGGACGAACCCCTGGGACATCATCCTCGGGATCGCGTTCACGTGGCTGCTCGTCCTCGTGAACATCGTCGGGATCCAGGAGGCGGCGCGGCTGAACATCTTCCTCGCCGTCGTCGACTTCGCGACGCAGCTCCTGCTCGTGCTGCTCGGCTTCTTCCTCATCTTCAGCCCGAGCACCCTGTGGCACAACGTGCACTTCGGCATCGCGCCGACCTGGAGCGCGTTCCTGCTCGCGGTGCCGGTGGCGATGATCGCCTACACCGGGATCGAGACCGTCTCGAACCTGGCCGAGGAGGCGCGCGACCCCGCCCGTTCGATCCCGCGCGCGATCTCGTGGGTCGGGATCGCGGTGTTCGCGATCTACTTCACGCTGCCGTGGATCGCGCTCTCCGCGATGCCGGTGCACCATGCACGGAACGGCGGGTACGTGACGCAGCTCGGCCTCGACCCGCCCAACGGCTTCAAGAACGACCCGGTGCTGGGGCTCGTCGAGAACCTCGGCATCCACGGCGCGGTGCTCGACGTGTCGAAGGTGTACGTCGGGATCCTCGCGGCGACGATCCTGTTCATCGCCACGAATGCGGGCGTGATCGGCGCCTCGCGGATCACGTACTCGATGTCGAGCTACCGGCAGCTGCCGGAGGTCTTCCGGCGGCTGCACCCGAAGCTGAAGACGCCGTGGCTCGCGCTCGTCGTCTTCGCAGGCATCGGCCCGACGATCTTCCTGATCTCCGGCCAGGTCGACTTCCTCGGGAACATGTACGCGTTCGGCGCGATGCTGTCGTTCACGATCGCGCACCTCGCGGTGATCACGCTGCGCGTCAAGGGTCGCGGCGACGAGCTCGAGTGGCACGCCCGGCCGAATCTGCGCATCCGCGGGATCCAGTGGCCGCTCTTCGCCCTCTTCGGCGCGCTCGGGACCGGTGCGGCCTGGGTGGTGATCGTCGTCCAGAAGGACTCGACCCGTTATGCCGGGCTCGCGTGGCTCGTGGTCGGCGCGGTCTTCTACATCGTGTACCGGCGCCGGATCGGCGTGCCGCTGACGGTCACGTCGCGCGCGCCGCTGCAGTTCGGGGCAGCGATCGCGCTCGAGTACCGGACGATCATCGTGCCGGTGGTCGCAGGCCGCGAGTCGTACGAGGCGGTCGAGCTCGCGGCGCGGCTCGCGACAGAGCGCGCGGGCCGGATCGTGCTCCTCCGCGTGGTCGTCGTCCCGCTCGAGCTGCCGCTCGACGCCGACCTGAGCGAGCAGCTCGACGAGGCCAACCGGCTGCTCGACGACCTCCGGGCCGCCGCAGAGTCGTACGGCGTGCGCGTCGTCGAGCGCGTGGTGCGGGCGCGCAACGCCGGGCGCGCGATCGTCGAGGAGGCCGATCGCCGCGGCGCGGAGATCGTCGTGCTCGGCGCGCCACGCGGCCGCCACCGCGCGATCTTCGGGCACACCGTGGACTATGTCCTCAAGCACGCGCCCTCGCGCGTGATGGTCGCTGCCGGGCGGCGCGCCGCCTGATGTACCGCTCGCTGACGCGGCTCACCGCGCTCCTCCTGGTGGCCCTCGGCATCACCATGCTCGTCGTCACGGCCTGGCACGGCGGCGGCGTCGGCATCCTGCTCGGCACGCTGTTCGTGCTCGCGGGCGTCGGCCGGCTCTGGCTGCTACGGAGACACAGCTGATGGCCCGCAAGCTGCCCGGTCTTCGTCGCGAGCTCGATGCCCGTGCCCTTTTCTCGGTCGCGTACGGCGAGATCGCGTCGTCGATCTACTTCGCGCTCGGCGTCCTGGCGGCGAACGCACTCGGGTTCACGCCGCTCGTCCTGCTCGTCGTCGGCGGGCTGTTCCTGCTCGTCTCGCTCTCGTACGCGGAGGGGACGGCCATGCTGCCGGAGACGGGTGGCGCAGCGACCTTCGTCCGCCGGGCGTTCACCGACATCGCCGGGTTCCTCACCGGCTGGGCGCTCTTCCTCGACTACCTGATCGTGATCGCGCTGTCTGCGCTCTTCCTGCCGCACTACCTCGCCGGAGCGGTGCGCGTCGATGCGCTCCGACACTCGCCGTGGGAGGAGATCGTGGCCGTCGGCGTGATCGCGCTCGTTGCCGCGACGCGACTCGTGCGGCGGCCGTCGCTGTACGGCGTCGGGATCCTCGTGCCGGCGCTCGACCTGCTCACGCAGCTGCTGCTCGTGGTACTCGGGTTCGCACTCGTGTTCTCGCCGCACGCGCTCGCGAGCGGGACATCGCTCGGCAGCAGCCCGTCGTGGCACGATCTCGCCTTCGCGCTGCCGCTCGCGATGCTTGCGTTCACCGGGCTCGAGACCGTCGCCAACCTCGCCGAGGAGGCGCGCAGGCCGGGAGTCGACCTACCGCGCTCGCTGTTCGGCGCGATCGCCTCCGTCGTCACCATCTACGTCGCGATCGCCGTCGTGGCGCTCTCCGCGTTCCCGGGCCCGAACACCGAGCTCGGGACGACGTGGATCCGCGCTCCGCTCCTCGGCGTCGCGGAGCGGCTGCAGCAGGAGCTGCCGTGGGGGCTCGGCCGGGCACTCAGCTTCTACGTCGGCCTCACCGGTGCGCTCATCCTCGTCGCCGCGATCACAACCTCGGTCTCCGGCTTCTCGCGTCTCGCGTACTCGCTCGGCGAGCACGGGCAGCTCCCGCGCAGCTTCGGCCGCCTCAGCCGCCGCGCCCACGTCTCCCCCTGGGCGATCCTCGCCGCCGCCGCGATCTCGTCGGCGTTCGTGGTCGCCGCCGCCTCCTTCAAGAAGGACGACGTCGCGTTCCTCGCGAGCCTCTTCTCCTTCGGCGTGCTGCTCGCGTTCACGGCCGCGCAGCTCGCGGTGATCAAGCTGCGGGCGACGGAGCCCGACCTGCCGCGGCCGTTCCGGGCGCCGTTCCCGGTCACCATCCGCGGGCGCGAGATCCCGCTGCCGGCGATCGTCGGCGCGGCCGCCACGTTCGCCGTCTGGTTGGTTGCGATGGCGACACACCCTGCCGCGCGCTACGCCGGGCCGCTGTGGCTGCTCGCCGGCGTCGTCGTCTTCGTGAGCGGCCGCATCTCGCGCGGCGAGGGCCTGATGGAGCGCGTCGAGGCGCCAGACGAGCGCCCGGTGGTCGCCGTTGCGCAGTTCAACCGGATCCTCGTGCCGATGAAGCTCGGCGTGATCGGCGAGGAGATGCTCGCGACCGCCGTCAAGCTCGCCTCCGAGCACAACGCGGAGGTGCAGGCGCTGCACGTCATCCGTGTCCCGCTCGAGCAGCAACTCGACGCTCCGCTGATCGACGAGGAGGAGCGCGCCGAGGCGTCGCTCGCCGAGGCGAAGCTCCTCGGCGCCGACTTCGGCGTCTCCGTCGAGGGGGCCACCGTCCGCGCGCGGGCGATCGGCGAGGCGATCGTCGCGCGCGCTGCCGAGGTTGAGGCTGACCTGATCGTGCTCGGCTCGGCTCCGCGCTGGCGCCGGCAGTCGCGGTTCTTCTCTCCGACGGTCGACTACGTCCTCCGGCGCGCCCCGTGCGAGGTGCTGATCGTCGCGTTCCCGCAGTCGGTGCTGGACGAGGAGCTGGCCGCGACGTGACGGCGACACGGCCGCGGGCGTGAGTACGCTGAGTGCATGAAGGCGATCGTGATCGGGTGCGGCCGCGTGGGGTCCGCCGTGGCGCAGCAGCTCCAGGCCTCGGGCTGGGACGTCACCGTCCTCGACGAGAACGAGGACGCGCTCGGCCGGCTGGGGGAGAGCTGGACGGGAGGCTTCGTCGTGGGCCACGGGATGGACCTGAAGCTCCTTCGCCAGGCGGGTATCGAGGAGGCCGACGCGGTCGTCGTCACGACCGACGGCGACAACACCAATCTGGTGATCGCACAGGCGGCGCAGCAGCACTTCCAGGTGCCGACGGTGGTGGTGCGCGTGCTCGACCCGGCGCGCGCGCAGTTCTACGCGACGAAGGGCCTCCGCATCGTCTGCCCGACGTCGTCCGCGATCGAGACGCTCGTCTCGGCGGTACGGCACGCGGAAGAAGAAGCGGTGGTCTAGCCGATGTACGTCCTGATTGCAGGCGGCGGCAAGGTCGGCGAGAACCTGATCCGCTCGCTGCTCCGCACGGGCCACGAGGTGACGCTGATCGAACAGAAGCCGTACCGGTTCGACAAGCTGGAGGCGGAGTTCGAGCACCAGGTCGTACGCGGGGACGCGACCGAGCTGTTCGTGCTCGAGCGCGCGGGCATCAAGCGGCCGCCCGACCTCGTCGTGGCGGCGACCGGCGACGACGAGGACAACATCGTCATCTGCCAGCTCGCCCGCGAGCGGTACGGAGTGGTGAACGTGATCGCCCGCATCAACGACCCACGCAACCAGCCGTACTTCGACCTGCTCGGCATCTCGCCGACCGTCTCCGCGACCGGCGCGATCATGGGCCTGATCGAGCACGAGGTGCCCGAGCACGGGCTCGTCCACCTGCTCGAGCTGCGCAAGGAGAACCTCGAGATCGTCGAGGTGACGATCGACAAGGGCGCGAACTGCCATGGCAAGCGCGTGCGGGCACTCAAGCTGCCGGAAGGTGCCCGGCTCATCTCGGTCGTGCGCTCCGGGAAGGCGGAGATCCCGGACGAAGAGACGCAGCTCGAGATCGGCGACCAGGTGCTTGCGATCCTCGAGCCGGGCAAGGAGGACGAGCTGCGGCGCGTCCTCCTGCGGGACTGATCACACCCAACACTCTCATCGAACCCTTAACAGGTGACTGACACCGGGCAGCGATACCTTGCTTCCGTGCGCCGTCCGGCCACCCCTGTCGCGCTCGCCTGGGCCGCCGCCCTCGCGGGCCTGATCTCGATCGTGTCCGCGCTGACGCCCGAGCTCGCGAACCGGCTCGACCTCGTCCAGGCCGTGCTGCCGCCCGGCATCCCCGAGGCCGCCCGCACGGTCGCGCTCGCGCTCGGCCTCGGGATGGTCTTCCTCTCGCGGGGCCTGGCACGCAGGAAGAGGCGCGCCTGGTCGCTCGCCGTCGCGCTCGTGATCGCTTCCGCCGTCGCGCATCTCGCCAAGGGCCTCGACGTCGAGGAGGCCGCGTTCCACGTCGCGCTGCTGGTCGCGCTCCTGCGCAGCCGCCGGCATTTCGTCGCGCCGGGCGACCCGGCGACCGTCGTGCCGCTGCTGCAGGTGGCCGTCGCGCTCTCGCTGGCGGTCCCGTTCCTGCTCGTCGGCGTCTACGACAACGACGCGTACTCGCGTCGGATCGAGGTCGCGCTCGCGCTCCTCGTCGGCGCGCTCGGGTTCCGGGCGCTGTGGCTGTGGCTGCGGCCGCACGCGATGACGCCGCCCGTGGACGCGGACCGCGAACGGGCCGCCGAGCTCGTGCACCGGCACGGGCGCGACAGCCTCTGCTACTTCGCTCTGCGCCGCGACAAGAGCTACTTCTTCTCGCCCAGCGGCCGGTCGTTCCTCGCCTACCGGGTGGTCGGCGGCACGGCACTCGTGGCCGGCGACCCGATCGGCGCCGCGAACGAGCGGGAGGAGCTCGTGCGCGAGTTCGTGCGCGTCTCGCATGCGAAAGGCTGGCGTGTCGCGATCGCAGGGGCGTCGCTCGACGCGCTCGCCGACTATGCGGCGATCGGGTTCAAGTCCATGTATCTCGGCGACGAGGCGGTCGTCCAGCCGTCGACGTTCACGCTCGAGGGCCGCGCGATTCGCAAGGTGCGTCAGTCGGTGTCGCGTCTCGACAAGGCCGGTTACTCGGTTCGCATCCTCTCGACCGCGGCTGCGGACGCCGCGCTCCGGGCCGAGCTCCGTTCCGTCTCCAGCGAGTGGCGCGGCAACTGGCCCGAGCGCGGGTTCACGATGGCGATGGACGCGCTCTTCCTCTATCCCGACACGGTGCTCGCCGTGGCGCTCGCCCCCGACGGCAGGGTCGGCGGCTTCCTCCAGCTCGTGCCGTCGCCCGCGAGCGAGGGCTACTCGCTCGCCTCGATGCGCCGCCGCACCGACACGCCGAACGGGTTGATGGAGTTCCTGATCACGGAGACGGTCGCGTGGGCGCGCGAGCACGCGGTCACGGAGGTCTCGCTCAACTTCGCCGTGTTCGCAGACTTCCTCCGCTCCGGCGACGACGCCGGCAGCTTCGCTCGCGCGTTCCGCTGGCTGCTCTTGAAGGCCGACCGGCTCTTCCAGGTCGAGCGCCTCCACAGCTTCAACCGCAAGTTCTTCCCACGCTGGCGCAGGCGGTACTTCTGCTTCGAGCGCTGGGGTGACCTGCCACTCGCCGGCCTCGCCTACCTGCAGGCCGAGTCGCTGCTGACGCCGCCGGGGCCGTGGGTGCGCACCCGCGACCTGGCAGCTCAGTGAGGCTCGCGCCGCTCTGTGCGGCGGTCGCTGTGCTCGCCGGGGCCGCGTGCGCTTCGCCTGCCGGTTCGGCGGCGAACGGCGACTGGCCGGTGTTCGGCTACGACTCCGCGCGCCACAACGCGTCTCCCGACGCGACGGTCACGGCGCGCAACGTGTCGCGGCTGCAGCGGGTGCGGGTCCGACTCGACGGTACGGTCGACTCCTCGCCGATCTACGTGTCGAAGGGCGTGCGTGGGCACGACGCCTTCGTCATCACGACGACCTACGGGCGCACCGAGGCCCTCGACGCGGACAGCGGCCGCGTGCTCTGGCGGTTCACGCCGCCCGGCTACTCGCGGCTCGCGGGAACGGCGCAGATCACGAACGCGACGCCCGCGCTCGCGAGCGACCGCAGCGCCGTGTACGCGGCTGCACCGGACGGTCGCATCCGGAAGCTGCGCCTCTCGGACGGCCACGTGCTCTGGACGACCCGGATCACGTTCGACCCGACGCACGAGAAGATCACCTCGTCGCTCAATGTCTCGCGGGGTCGCGTGATCGCGACGACCGGTGGCTACATCGGCGACGCACCGCCGTACCAGGGTCACGTGGTGACGATCGGCGAGCGGACGGGCCGGATCGCGCACGTGTGGAACTCGCTCTGCTCCGACCGGCACCGGCTGATCGTCCCGAAGACGTGCGCGTCGAGCGACTCGGCTATCTGGTCGCGGAACGGCGCAGCGGTCGATCCCGCGACGGGGAACCTCGTCGTCGCGACCGGGAACGCGCCGTTCGACGGCCGCACCGACTGGGGCGACTCGCTGCTCGTGCTCTCACCGGACGCGTCGCGCCTGCTGCGGCACTGGACACCGGCCGATCACCAGCACCTGAACGACAGCGACCTCGATCTCGGGTCGACGAGCCCCGGGCTGCTGTCGGGCGGGCTCGCCGTGCAGGGCGGTAAGGACGGGAAGCTGCGGCTGCTCGACCTGCGCCGCCTGCCGGGGCCGAGCCCGCGCACCGGCGGCGAGCTGCAGACGCTTCCGGTGCCGGGCGGCGTCGACATGTTCAGCGCGCCGGCGGTCTGGCGCGGCAAGTGGGTGTTCGTCTCGACGGGCGGCGGGACGGAGGCGCTCATCCTGCGCGGCCGCCGGCTGCACGCGGTCTGGTCGAACGGCACCGGCGGCACCTCGCCGGTCGTCGCCGGCAGCCTGCTCTACGTCGCCGGGAGCGGCTCGGTCGGCGTGTACGTCGCGACGAGCGGCCGCCGGGTCGCGTCGCTCCCGTCGGGCACCGTGCACTGGCAGAGCCCGATCGTCGCCGACGGCCGCGTCGCCGTCGCCGAGGGCGACGCCAACGAGCACGCCACGACCGGCTTCTTCGACATCTACCGGCTGCCGTGACGCGTCCAAGCGGGCCTCCGCCGTCAGCTGTGTCCTCTCCGGCCGTGTCGTTCGTGTAGCGCGCACTGCACGGTGGCTGCCACCGCCACGAAACGCACACAGCTTCGTGCCGGAACGGCGGCGGCTCAGCCGGCGCGGCGGCGGCGGACCTGCGGGCCCTGCGCGCCGAGGGCGGCGTACGTGATCGCCTGCAGCGACTCGTTCAGGTTGCGCAGCTCGTGCGCGATCACCGTCAGCTCCTCGCGCCGCTCCTCCCGCGCATTCAGGCGGGCGAGCTCCTCGATCACCCGGTCGAGCCGCTCGAGCAGCGCCTCGAGCCGACGGTCCGCGAGTTCTCCGTGCTCCACGCCTCAAGGCTATAGTCATCGCCACACACAAGGGCGAGCGGTGAGGGAACCCGGTGCGAGTCCGGGACGGTCCCGCCGCTGTGAGGGGAGACGCCCTCCGCCACGACGCCACTGAGCAGGTGCTCGGGAAGGCGGCGGAGGGGGAGCCCCGAGTCAGAAGACCTGCCGGCCGCCCACCAACTTCGAACCCCTCGCGGAAGGAGGATTCGTGGTTAAACGGCTCACTCTGCTGATCGTCCTCAGCCTCGCCCTGCCGGCGACGGCGCTCGCCGCCACCGTCAAGGTGCGCGTGGAAGGCAAGACCCGCACGCTCTTCGGCCCGACCGAGATCACCGTCACCGCCGCGACGCCGATGGACGCTCTCGAGCAGGCGTCGCTCGCCGGCGAGCTCTACTACCACGTCACGACCACGAGCTTCGGCCCCTACGTCGACCAGATCGGCCGCTACGGCGGCGACGCCTCGAGCGGCTGGGTGTTCAAGGTCGACGATGCGTCCCCGCCGGTCGGCGCCGACAAGGTGCAGCTATCCGACGGCGACCGAGTCCTCTGGTACTACGCGACGTTCGGCCCGACCGGTGGCCCACCGACGCTGCGCGTGCAGGCGTCGGCGAAGCAGGGCTGCTACACGGCGACCGGCTACGACGACAACGGCAAGCCCGCCACACTCACGCGCGTCACCTGGCACGTCGGCTCGAAGAAGAGCTCCGACGCGATGGGCGGAGCAGCGTTCTGTCCCGGCAAGCACCGCGGGCTCCTGATCCGCGCGACCGCGACGGGCGCCGTGCGGTCGAACGCCGTGAAGTGAAGCTCCTCGCCGTCGTCCTGGCCGTCTTCGCGCTCGCCGGTTGCGGCGGGAGCGAGCGCGGCCACGGCACGGCGACGCTGTGGGTCACGCGCGACCGGGGGGCCCACGTCGTCTTCTCGGGCAGCGTCCCGGCCGGCCTGAACGCGATCCAGGCGGTGGAACGGAAGCTGAAGGTGACCACGCGCTACGGCGGCCGGTACCTTCAGTCGATCGGCGGGGTCGAAGGGTCACTGACCGCGCAGCGCGACTGGTTCTACTTCGTCGACGGCATCGAGGGCGACCGCAGCGCCGCCGAGGTGCGCCTGCATGCGGGCGACGTCCTCTGGTGGGACTACCGGCACTGGACGCCCGCGACCGAGCACATCCCCGCGGTCGCCGGCGCGTACCCGCACCCGTTCGTCGACCGTGGCCCGACCCGGGTCGTCGCCGGGGACGCGACCCTCGCCCGCCGCCTCGCACGACAGGTGCACGGCGTCGCGAACGCGAAGCGCCCGCTCCGGAACGCCGTCGTCGTCGGCGACGCGCTGCCGCCCGACCAGGTGGAGATCCGACAGGCAGGCAAGGGCTACGTGCTCGATCTCGGCCCGCGCATCGCGCGGAGGCTCGCGGACGACCCGAAGGCGCTGAGGTACCGGTTCTGAGCCCCGCGCCCGCAGCCGCCCTGCTCGCCGCGCTCGCGGTCGCGGCGCTGCTCGCCTCGCACACGGCGTCCGTCGCGGTGATCTGCGCGCTCCTGCTCGTGACCGCCTGGCGCGCGCCGTCGCAGCGACGGTGGCCGTACCTCGTCGGCACGCTCGCGACCGGCCTGACCGTGTTCCTGCTGACGCCGTTCGTCGAGGTGATCGGCTCACACCCGCTCTGGACGGGCCCGACGATCCCCGTCCTCGGCACGCTCGACGTGACGACCGAGGAGCTTCGCAACGGCCTCTTCCAGGGGCTGAGGCTCGTCGCGGTCGGGCTCGCCTTCGCCGTGTACGCGCTGCTGCTCGACCACGATCGCCT
Organism: Gaiellaceae bacterium; assembly: GCA_035763525.1. Classification (GTDB taxonomy): domain Bacteria; phylum Actinomycetota; class Thermoleophilia; order Gaiellales; family Gaiellaceae; genus PALSA-600. Next base: position 8,934 of record DASUAX010000048.1, on the reverse strand, counting down.
GCTCGCCTCGGCCGGCTGGGCGCGCCGGTCGACGCTCGCGGTCGCGCTCGCGACTCGGCTCGTGCCGGTGCTCGAGCGCGACGCACGCGACCTGCGGACGGCGCTTCGCGGCCGGCAGGTGGAGCTGGGGCCGGTGCGCCAGCTCTCGCCGCTCCTCGCCGGCTCGCTCGAGCGGGGGCTCAGCCTGGCCGAGGCGATGGAGGCGCGCGGCTACGGGCGCGCCGGTCGCACGCGCGCGCCGAGCCCGCCGTGGCGCGCACTCGACCGTTTCGCGCTCGCGGCCGCGGTCGCCGTGGTCGTCGTAGGAGCACTGTGGCTGTAGCGGTCGTCGAGGGCCTCCACTTCGCCTACGGTGGCGGCGACCCCGTGCTCCGCGACGTGAGCCTGCGCATCGACGAGTGCGAGCACGTGGCGCTGCTCGGCGCGTCCGGCTCCGGCAAGTCGACGCTCCTGCGCGCGCTCGCAGGCCTCGTGCCGCACTTCCACGGCGGCACCTTCGCCGGCAGCGTCGTCGTCGCCGGCCGTGACACGCGCGAGACGCGGCCGAGCGCGCTCGCCGGCGACGTCGCGACCCTCTTCCAGGACCCCGAGGACCAGATCGTGATGGCGCGCGTCGCGAACGAGGTCTCGTTCGGGCTCGAGAACGTGGGGACGGCCCCCGCGGAGATCTGGCCGCGCGTCGAGGAGGCGCTCGCGCTCGTCGGCGCCGGGCACCTCGCCGAGCGGGCGACCGGCGAGCTCTCCGGCGGCGAGCTGCAACGGGTCGCGCTCGCGTCGGCGCTCGCGCTCCGCCCGCGCCTGCTTCTCCTCGACGAGCCGACGTCGCAGCTCGACCCTGCCGCGGCCGACGCCTTCTTCGCGATCGTCGAACGGCTCCCCTGCGCGGTGCTCCTCTCGGAGCAACGGCCCGCGCGCCCACTCGCACACGTCCAGCGCGTGCTCTTCATGGAGGACGGCCGGATCGCCCTCGACGCTCCGCCCGACGAGGCCGTCGACTGGCTCGCCGGGAGCCACCCGCTCTATCTGCCGCACGTTCACCCGCTCGTCTGCCGTGTCCGCGACGTCTCGTTCGCATACGGCGAGACGCGCGTGCTCGACGCGGCCTCGCTCGGGGTGCGGCGCGGCGAGGTCGTCGCGCTCACCGGCCCGAACGGCGCCGGCAAGACGACACTCGCGCAGATCGCCTGCGGGCTGCTCGAGCCCGGGACCGGCGAGGTCGAGCATGCGCCCGCCGCGTACCTCGCGCAGGACCCGGGCCGCCACGTCGTCACCGAGCGCGTGCTCGACGAGGTGGCGCTCGGGGCGGGGGAGGAGCGGGCGCGGGCCTGGCTCGCGAAGCTGGGGCTCGCCGCGCACCTCGAGCGCCACCCCCGCGACCTCTCGTCGGGCGAGCGGGAGCGGCTCGCGCTCGCCGCGGTGCTCGCGCTCGAGCCGGAGCTGCTCGTGCTCGACGAGCCGACGCGCGGCGTCGACCCCGAGCGCAAGGCCGAGCTCGCGCGGCTGCTGCGCTCGGAGGCACCGTCGCGCGGGGCGCTCGTCGTCACGCACGACCTGCCCTGGGCGGAGGAGGTCGCGGACCGCACCGTGAGGCTCGGCGTGCGCGAGGGGGCGCATGTCTAGGCTGCTGCCCATCGCGGCGGCGCTGCTCGTGGCGTCGCTCGCCGTCGACGACGGCGCGCTCGCGACGGCGCTCGGCGCCGCGGCCCTCGTCGCCGCAGGCGTCGCGTGGTTCGAGGCAGGCACCGACTCGACTCGCGAGCTGGCGGTGATCGCGACCCTGGCGGCGGCGGCCGCCGCCGGGCGCGTGCTCTTCGCGGCGGTGCCCGGCGTGCAGCCGGTGACGGTGATCGCGATCGTCGCGGGCGCCTCGCTCGGCCTGCGCGCCGGCGCGGCGACGGGTGCGCTCGCCGCGTTCGTCTCGAATCTCTTCCTCGGCCAGGGGATCTGGACGCCGCAGCAGATGCTCGGCTGGGGCGTGTGCGGGGCCGCGGGCGCGCTGCTCGCGCCGCTCCTGCGGAACCGCTGGGTGCTCGCGGCCGTCGCGGCGATGCTGGGCTTCGCGTTCAGCGCGAGCATGGACGTGTGGCTCTGGTGGGGCTTCTCGCCGCACACCCCGGCCGCGCTCGCCGCCGTGGTCGGGCGCGGCCTCTGGTTCGACGCGGCGCACGCGGCGGGCAACGTCGTGCTCGCGCTCGCCGTAGGCCCCGAGCTTCGGCGCATGCTCGACCGTTACGCGACGCGCCTGCGGACGGAGGTCGTGTGGGCCTAGCAGCGCTCGTCGCCGCTGCCGCGCTCGCGGTCACGCCGGTCTCCTTCGTGCAGTCGCACGTGACGAACGGCGCGTATGCCGAGCCCGGTGGGACCACCGACGCGCTGCTCACCTCGTGGGCCGTGCTGGGATTGCGTGCCGCGGGCGCGCCCGCGCCCGGCTCCCTCGACTACCTCCGCTCGCAGGAAAGCTCGCTGAGCGCGGTCACGGACGTCGCTCTCGTCGCACTGGCCGAACAGGCGCTCGGCTACCGCAACGAGGCGCTCCTGGCGAAGCTCGCCCCGCAGGCGAACGGCCGGATCGGGCCAACGCTCAACGCGACGTACTGGGGCGTCCTCGCCCTCGGCCGCGCCGGTCCCGCGACGAAGCGGTACCTGCTCGCGCACCAGGCGCGCAGCGGCGGCTTCGCGTGGGGCGTCGGAGGGCAGCCGGACTCGAACGACACGGCGGCCGCGCTCGAGGCATTGCGCGTCGCGCGCGTCCGCGGCGCTCCCGTGACGCGCGCCGTCCGCTTTCTGCGCACGTTCCAGAACCGCGACGGCGGCTTCGAGCTCACGCACGGCCGCGGCTCCGACGCACAGTCGACCGCCTGGGCGATCCAGGGCTTCGCCGCCGCGGGGGTGAAGGCACCGCGCAGCGCCTTCGCCTACCTCGCGCGTCTCAGACGGCCCGACGGCAGCTATCGCTACTCGGCGAAGTACGTGACGACGCCTGTGTGGGTGACCTCGCAGGTGCTCGCGGCGCTCGCGAGGAAGCCCTTCCCGTTAGCCGTCCCGTAGGTACTCGACCCGCCGAGCCGCGGGCCTGTATCCGAGCTTGCGGTTGATCGCGAGCATCGGCGCGTTCGTCTCGTCGTTGCGCGTTGCGAGCTGCACGATCCCGTTCCGCGCGGCCCATTCGATCGACGCGAGCTTGACGGCGAGCGCGAGACCACGGCCGCGGTGAGCACGCATCGTCCCGGTGAACATGCTCGAGGCGCGGCCGCTCTCCGGGTCGGCCGTCAGCAGGGACACCGCCGCCGGGCCGCCGTCGACGAGCGCGACGAAGCTGCCGTCGTAGGAGAGGAGCGGATGCCCGAGCACGTAGCCCGCCCAGTCCTCGTACTCCATCCGCTCGAAGGTGTCGGTCGACGGCATGTCGAGCATCGCCTCCATGTCGACCTCGTAGGCGAAGCGCGGGTCGACGTCGCGCAACGGACGCAGGTCGACGTCGGCCGGCGGCGCGAGCTGCACTGCGCACGGGTCGAGCACCGCCGTCTGTTCGGCGCGCGTCTGCCGGAAGCCGAGCGACTGTGCGAACGCGACACCTGCCGCGTTCTCTTCGAACTCGGCGAGCAGCCGCTCGGCGCCCACGGCGGCGGCGTGTGCCTCGACCAGCTCGAAGAGCGCCCGCCCCAACCCCCGGCGGCGGTGCGAGCTACGGACGAGGACGCGGCAGTGCGCGCTCCGGTCGCTGCTCGCAAACCCGAGGAACACGTAGGCGGTGGCGACGACGCGGCCGTTCTCCTCGCCGACCCAGTCGCCGAGCTGCGACTCGGGCGGCAGCATCCGGCCGTAGTGGAGCCACGAATCTCGTGAGATGACGTCCGTCGGAAGCGCCTCGCGCCACAGCTCGAGGATGTCGTCGACGTCACGCTCCTCGTCGGTCTCGCGGATACGCGCTGCGTGCATGGGGCCATCCTGACGGTCGGCGGCGAGCTCGTGCCCGGCGACGTCGCCGACTCGGACGCGGCCTGGCTCGCGTACTGAAATCCGCGGATCCTGCGGCCTTGGGAGGAGGCGGTTGCGTTCATGGCGGCTACCCTCGTTTCGTGGCGACGATCGAGCCGCAGTCCTACCTTGCAGACCTGAATCCCGCCCAGCGGGAGGCGGTCCTGACCACCGAGGGGCCGCTGCTCGTGATCGCCGGTGCCGGCTCCGGGAAGACGCGCGTCCTCACGCACCGCGTCGCCCACCTGCTCGCGGCGCACGGTGTCAAGCCGAACGAGATCCTCGCGATCACGTTCACGAACAAGGCCGCCGGCGAGATGAAGGAGCGGGTCGAGCGGACGGTCGGCCCGGTCGCACGCGCGATCTGGATCATGACCTTCCACGCCGCCTGCGGCCGCATCCTACGCCGCGAGGCGGAGCGGCTCGGCTACCGCTCGAGCTTCACGATCTACGACCAGGCCGACCAGGTGCGGCTCGTGAAGGCGTGCCTGGAGGAGCTCGAGCGCGACCCGAAGCGCTTCGTGCCGCGCGGCATCCATGCACAGATCTCGAACGCGAAGAACCAGCTGGTCGGCCCCGACGAGTACGCGAACCGCGTCGCGAGCTTCTACGACCAGACCGTCGCCGATACGTACGCGCTCTACCAGCGGCGGCTCTATGGCTCGAACGCCGTCGACTTCGACGACCTGCTGATGCTGACGGTCGACGTGCTGCAGCGCTTTCCGGAGGCGCGCGAGAAGTGGGCGAGGGCGTTTCGCTACGTGCTCGTCGACGAGTACCAGGACACGAACCACGCGCAGTACGTTCTCTTGAAGCTGCTCGCGCAGCAGCACGGGAACCTGATGGCTGTCGGCGACCCGGACCAGTCGATCTACAGCTTCCGCTCGGCAGACATACGGAACATCCTCGAGTTCGAGAAGGACTTCCCGAGCACGAAGGTGATTCCACTCGAGCAGAACTACCGCTCGACGAACGCGATCCTCACCGCGGCCAACGAGGTGATCGCGCACAACCGCGAGCGCAAGGAGAAGAACCTGTGGTCCGACCTGGGCGAGGGCGAGCCCGTCCACGTCGTCGAGACCGAGGACGAGCATGCGGAGGCGCGCTTCGTCGCCGCCGAGATCGCGCGCTGCATTGAGGAGGGCTACTCGAGCCGCGAGATCGCCGTCGTCTACCGGACGAACGCGCAGAGCCGGGTGCTTGAGGACGTGCTCGTGCGCCAGGGAATCGCGTACCAGGTGATCGGGGGCCCGCGCTTCTACGAACGGGCCGAGATCAAGGATGCGATCGCGTACCTGCAGGTGGTCGACAACCCGTACGACCAGGTGTCGCTGCTCCGGATCGCGAACCGGCCGCGGCGCGGCATAGGCGACACGTCGCTGACGCGCCTGCAGACCTACGCGACCGGCCTCGACATCTCGCTGTGGGAGGCGGCGGCACGCGCGGAGGAAGCGGGACTGGGCGCCGCTGCGGTGCGCGCGGTGTCCGGCTTCCGAAACGTGATGGAGTCGTTGATGGCGACCGCCACCGACGCGACGGTCGCCGATGTCGTCGAGGCGGTGCTCGAGCGCACGGGGTATCTCGAGGCGCTCGAGGCCGAACGGACGATCGAGGCCCGCGGCCGCATCGAGAACCTGGAGGAGCTCGTCGGCGTCGCCCGCGAATACGATGCGGCAGCGCAGGAGCCGAGCCTGTCCGGCTTCCTGCAGGAGATCTCGCTCTACTCGGACCAGGACGCGCTTCGCGACGACCCGGACGACGGCGGCCAGGTGACGCTGATGACGCTGCACACCGCGAAGGGGCTCGAGTTTCGGGCGGTGTTCATGATCGGCATGGAGGAGGGGATCTTCCCGCACTCGCGCTCGATCGAGGAGAACACGCTCGAGGAGGAGCGGCGTCTCTGCTACGTCGGCATGACACGCGCGCAGGAGCGGCTGACGATGACGCACGCGATGCGCCGCAGCCTCTACGGCCGCTACGACGCGAACCTGCCGTCGCGCTTCCTCGACGAGCTGCCGAACCTCGGGGTCGAGCGCGAGCGGCTCCGGCCGGCCTCCTGGTCCGGTTACGGCCGCCAGACGGCGCAACGCGAGTTCGCGCCGCGCGAGCAGCTGCCCGACCTGTCGACGGGCGAAGCGGTGCGCCACGAGACGCTCGGCACCGGCATCGTCACGCGCATCGAGCCGGGCGGCGTCGTCACCGTCCGCTTCGAAGACGGCAACGAGCGGCGTCTGATGCTCGAGTACGCCCCGCTCGAGCGCATAGGCTGACGCGCATGCCGCTGGACGTGCGCCCTTGCGCCTCCGTCGAGGAGCTGCGCGCCGGGCTGGACGCGATCAACCACTACTTCGGCCACCGGAACGAGGCAGAGGACGTGGAGCGCTTCGCGAACTGGATCGACGTCGAGCGGATGCACGTCGCCCGCGACGACGGTCGCATCGTCGGCGGCGCGGGCGCGTTCACGTTCCGGGTGTCGGTTCCCGGCGGTGAGACGGTCCCGGCGGCGGGGGTGACCGTCGTCGGCGTGCTCCCGACGCACCGCCGGCGTGGCGCCCTCACGGAGATGATGCGGGCGCAACTCGACGACTCGCGTGCACGCGGTGACGCGCTCGCGTACCTGTGGGCGTCGGAGGCGACCATCTACGGCCGCTTCGGATACGGCATGGCCTCGCGTGCCGGCTCGATGAAGCTCGCCCGAGAGCGAGCCGCGTTCGCGCGGCCGTTCGACCCGCGCGGCAGCGTCCGCCTCGTGGAGCCGGAGGAGGCGGCGCAGGCGTTCCCGCCGCTCTACGAGCGGATGCTCGCGCAGAGGCCGGGGTTGTTCACGCGCACGCAGGCGTGGTGGGAGACGCGGCGCCTTGCGCCGAGCCCGTGGGATCCGCGAACGCCGAAGAACCTGGCACTCCTCGACCTCGACGGCCGGCCGGCGGGCTATGCGATCTACACGGTGAAGCAGGAATGGGCCGCCGGTGGTTACTCGTCCGGCTCGCTGAACGTGATCGAGGCGATGGCGCCGACGCCCGAGGGCACGCGCGAGCTGTGGCGGTGGCTGCTCGATTTCGACTGGACGTCGCAGGTCAAGTACGACCTGCTGCCCGTCGACCATCCGCTCTTCCTGCTGCTCGCCGAGCCGCGGCGGATGGACTTCCAGGTCGGCGACGGGACCTGGGTACGGCTGCTCGATCTCCCGGCGGCGATGGCGGCACGCTCGTTCGCCGGCGACAATGAGGTCGTAGTCGCGCTCACCGACTCGTTCCGGCCCGAGAATGCCGGGTGCTGGCGGATCGGGAGCGGCGGCGCCGAGCGGGTCGACGAGGCCGCGGAGCTCGCGCTCGATGTGGCCGACCTCGGCTCCGTCTACCTCGGCGGCTTCTCCTTCGCCGATCTTCATCGCGCGTTGCGCGTGCAGGAGCTCGTGGCGGGGGCCGTCGAGCGCGCCGACGCGCTCTTCGGCACCTCGGTGCAGCCGTGGTGCGCCGAGATCTTCTGAGCGTCACCGGTCCGCGTCGAGAAGAGAGACCGACTCGATCAGCTCGTAGCGGACGTACTCGTTCGAGTCGAGCCGGATCCACATCTGCGCGTACGGGCCCTGGCGGTTCAGGAACCGCCTGAGCTCCTCGCGGGGCGCGACCTCGGCCGGCACGGAGATCCGCTCGGGCCGTTCACGGCCCGAGATCCTCACCTGGAGGTAGTGAGGGCGGTGTCCCTGACCCACCGCCCTCACATCCTGTCCCGCGGCGTCGGTCACGCCGGGCGTGCCGGCCTCACGCGGCGCGACGCGAACGTCGCGCCCGCGATCGTGAGGAGGACGCCGCCGACCACGAACGCGTCGGTGGCAACCCGGTCGAGCGAGATCGTCGTCCCCGAGCTCGCGGCCGCAGTCGTCCCGTAGCCGTCCGTCGAGGAGACGTCGGTGACCGGCGTGGCCGCGGTCGCCGTCACCGCCGGGCCGCCGCCGTCGGCGAAGTCGGCCGGAATCGCGGCATTCGCGATGCCCGCTCCGCTGCCGATCGTGCCGGTCGCCGCGACCGTGAAGACGAGCGCCCTCTGCCGTAGGCCGTGTGCTTCGACGTCCGCGACCGCGTCGGCGAGCTCCTGACCGTCGAACATCAGCAAGACCGTGTCGCTGCGGGCGCGCGCGAACAGTTCCTCGAGCTCGTCGCGCGACCAGTCCATGCTGATCGTGGCGGGCTCTGCGCCGCTCTCGATCTCGAGTTGCAACTCCGGCTGCGCCTCGGGATCCTGCAGGATCGTCTCGATCTCCTGTCGAGGGACGGACGCGGCGACGGCGCGCCGGGGGTCGACCTCCTCGATCAGCCTTGCTGTACCCAGCGAATCCATCTGGACCTCCTCTGCCGGGTAGACGTGACGATGGTCACTGGACGGCCGCGGACGCGGCTTTCTTCCGGCTCAAGCCGCCGCGCCGCGGCGCCGATACCTGGCGGGCGGCATGGTCGACAGGCGGCTCCTCACCCACTGGCAGCGCGAGCAGGGCGCCCGCAAGCGCGCGCGGGCGTCGCTGCCGCCGTCCTGGCGGCGCGACCCGCGCGAGGCGATGGCGGACGTGCGCGAGTCGTACGTCGAGGGCCTCGTCGCGATGCGCCGCGTGCGGGACTGAAGAGCGTCAGGCAGCCGGCGGCGTCTCTTCGCGCTCGTGCAGGCGCCGCACGGCGGCGGCGAGGTCGCCGCTCAGGTCGCCGGCTGCGACCTCCTCGATCGCGTCGAGCTTCTTCGGGTCAGCAGCCCCTTCGAGCGCCGCATCGATGCGTGCCCACCCTTCCTCGACCGTCAGGTCCGGGAAGAGAAGCTGCCGAACCTTCTCGAGCTCCGGCGAGTGCTCCACGGGGCGGAGTCTGAACCTGCAGTTTCCCTCGGGGATCTGACCTTCGGGTAGCCCGAACCCGCCCCGAAGCTAGACCCGCTGCCTCCGCCGACCCGGGACGCGGCTACAATGCG
>DASUAX010000047.1:0-4204 GCA_035763525.1 Gaiellaceae bacterium | reverse complement strand
CACGTCCGGGCGGCTGTAGTGGCCGACCGGGTCGAAGCGCTGCCGTTCGGCGAGCAGGCGCGCCGGGTCGAGCTCCGCGTAGAGGATGCCCTCCTCGTCGTACAGCGGGCCGGCGAGGTACGAGCCGTCGGGCGCGAGGATGGCGCTGCCGCCGCGGCCGATCGTTCCCGCGCCCTCGATCTCGGCGACCAGCGGGAAGTCGGTGGGGTATGCGGACTCGCGCTGGAAGTGCGCCGGCGCGACGACGTAGGCGCGGCTCTCGCGGGCGATGTGGACGAGGGTCTGCTGCCAGGCGTCGCCGTCGTCGGCGGTTGACGCGACATAGATCTCCACGCCGGACTCGTAGAGCGCGACGCGCGCGAGCGGCATGTAGTTCTCCCAGCAGATCAGTCCGCCGATGCGGCCGAAGCCGGTCTCCACCGCTTCGAGTCCGCGGCCGTCGCCCTGGCCCCAGACGAGCCGCTCGTGGTTCGTCGGCACGAGCTTGCGGTGATGGAGGGCGAGCTCGCCGGACGGGGAGTGATAGAGCAGCGCGTTGTAGATCGTTCCCGGGCGCTCGGGATCGACCTCGTTCACGCCGGTCACGATCCAGATGCCGAGCTCTTGCGCGGCCGCGCCGATCCGGCGCTCGGCCGGCGAGCCGACGGCGATCGACTCCTGCGCGAGGCGTGCGAATGTCTCCTTCGCTCCGCTCGCCTCCCAGCCCGCGAACGCCTTCGCCCAGACCGACGACGGATAGACCGGGACGAACGTCTCCGGGAAGACGACGAGCCCGGCGCCTTCGCGCGCCGCCTCGGCGGCGACCGTCTCGAGCTTGTCGAGCGTCGCCTCGCGATCGAGCACGGCCGGCTCGACCTGCACGCACGCAACTTCGACCGGGCGCTCCATCCGAAGAGCCTACTCCGGCGTGCCGTGTCCGCCGCCGCCCGGAGCCTCGACGCGGACGACGTCTCCGGCGTGGAGCTGTCGGGTCAGCTTCGGCGGCTGCTCCTCTCCGTTCACCAGGGTGCGGCCACGCGCGCCGTCCTCTCCGCCGGCCCTCCCGGGAGGCGCATGACGGCGCCGCTCGGCGAGCACCGAGAGGCGGCAGTCCTCCAGCACGCGCAGCTCGCGCACGACTCCGTCGCCGCCGCGGTGCGCGCCGGTCCCGCCCGAGCCGAGCCGCAACTTCCAGCCCTCGACCCGCAGGGGGTACTCGAGCTCGACGGCCTCGACCGGCGTCGCGAACGTGTTCGACATCGCAACGTGGACGGCGCTCGGGCCGTCCGCGTCCGGGCACGCCCCCTGTCCGCCGCCCACCGTCTCGTAGTAGGTGAAGCCGTCGTTGCCGAAGGCGAGGTTGTTCATCGTCCCTTCGCCCGCCGCGGGCACCGGCACGAGCCGGCCGAGCGCTGCGAAGACGACATCGACGATGCGGGAGGAGGTCTCGGTGTTGCCGGCGACGACCGCAGCCGGCGGGCGCGCGTTGACGAGACAACCTTCCGGCGCGGTCACCGTGACCGGGGCGAAGGCGCCGCCCGAGGCGGGCAGGTCCGGCTCGGTGAGGCAGCGGACGACGAAGTAGGACGCCGACTTCGTCACCGCGAGCGGGCAGTTCAGGTTGCCTTCGTACTGCGGCGCCGTGCCGGCGAAGTCGATTCGGATCTCGTCGCCGGCGATCTCGACCGCACAGCGGATCGGCAGGTCACCCTCGACCGCCTCGACAACGTCCTCCGCCTCGCCGCGACCGTCCGGGAGCTCTGCGATCGCCGCCCGCACCATCCGCTCGGAGTAGGCGAAGAGCTCGTCCATCGCGGCAGCGACGGGGTCACGGCCGCGGCGCTCACAGAGCTCCTCGAGCCGCCGCTCGGCGAGCCGGTGCGAGGCGAGTTGCGCCCGGAGGTCGCCGCGCCGCTCCTCGGGCTGCCGCGTCGCCAGGACGAAGCGCTCGAGCACCTCGTCAGTGAGGAGCTGCGGCGGCAGGATCACGCCTTCCTCGTCGAGGGTACGCGAGAACGCGGGCAGGCTCGCCGGCTCGATCCCACCGACGTCCGCGTGATGGGCACGCGAGACCGCGAACCCGAGCACGGTGCGCGAAACGAGCGTCACGTCGGGCAGGTGCGTGCCGCCGGTGTAGGGATCGTTGAGGATCGCGACCTGGCCCGGCTCGAGCCCTAGCCGCATGACGGCTGCGACCGCGTCGGGCATCGCGCCGAGATGGACCGGGATGTGCTCCGCCTGCGCGATCATCCGGCCGCGCTCGTCGAACAGGGCTGTCGAGCAGTCGCGGCGCTCCTTGATGTTCGCGGAGAACGACGAGCGGATCAGGACGGCGCCCATCTCCTCCGCGATCGACCGAAGCGAGGCACCGATCACCTGGAGCTGAACCGAGGCGATTCCGTCACTCACGGGTCACGATCCAGCTGGCACCATCCCTAGCCCCCACCCACCCGGGGGGAACCCACAAGGTCGACCCGTCCAGTTCGACCAGGCCCGGGCCGGAGACGCGCCGCGGCTCGCCGCCCGCCAGCTCCAGCTCAGGGCCGGGAATGACCTCCGCCGTTCGGACGGCGACGACCTCGATCTGCCGCGCGCGGTCGGCGTAGCCGTAGCGCTCCTCGTGCGCCCGATGGAAGCGCTCGGCGAGATCCCGGCCGAGCGCGACGGTCAACTCGAACGACTGGCCGCTATAGCGGAGATCCACCACCCCCTCCCGCGGCAGCCCGCCCACCTCGTCGAGCGCGCGGACATGGGAGACGACGCGATCGCGGCGTTCCTCGCCCGCTGCAAGGCCGAGCGCCGACAGAACTCCCGCCGCCAGCGGCACCAGGACAGCTTCCGCGCCGAGCTCCTCGGCGAGTGCGCAGGCGTGCAGCGGCCCGGCGCCGCCGTAGGCGACGAGAGCGAACTCCCGAGGGTCGTGCCCACGCTCGACCGAGACGACGCGCAAGGCCCGGAGCATCTCGGCGTTGACGACCTCGACCACGGCGGCCGGGTCGATCCCGCCGAGAGCCGCCTCGGCAGCGCCGCGGTCGAGCGCGAGGCCGCCGGGCAGCTCAGCGGGGAGGCGACCGAGTAGGAGGTTCGCGTCGGTCACGGTCGCGCCACCGCCGCGGCCGTAGCAGGCGGGCCCCGGATCTGCGCCGGCCGACTCCGGGCCGACCCGCAGCGCACCGCCCACGTCCCGCCGCACGAGGGAACCGCCACCCGCGCCGACCGTGTGCACGTCCACCGACGGCAACCTGATCGGGATGCCCCCGACTTCCCGCTCGTGCACGCGTGCCGCCCAGCCGCCGGGCAGCAGGCAGACGTCCGTGGACGTTCCGCCCATGTCGAACGCGATCGCGTCCTCGAAGCCGGCCTGGCGCGCGAGGAGCCCTGCGCCGACCACCCCGCCCGCCGGGCCCGACACGAGCAGGCGCGCCGGATGCGCTGCCGCCTCGTGCGCGGGGGCAACACCCCCGGAAGAGAGCATTACGACGGGTTCCGGCAACCCAGCCTCGGCCGCAGCCGCTGCGAGCGCGTGGAGATATCGCCCCGCGACGGGCGCGAGGTAGGCGTCAGCGGCGGTCGTCGATGCGCGCTCGTACTCCCGGAACTCGGGCGCGAGCTCGTGCGAGGCGACGACGTGGACCCCCGGATGGCGCCGCCGCAGCTCGCCGGCGACCGCCTGCTCGTGCGACGGATCGCGAAACGCGAACAGCAGGCAGACGGCGACGGCGTCCGCGTCGCCGAGATCCGGGAGCGTGTCGAGATCGAGCGGGTCCAGCTCCCCCTCGGGGCCGAGCCGGCCGCGAACCCCATGACAGCGTTCGAGCGGCACGAGAGGCTCGGGATGCTCGGCGCAGAGGCGATAGAGGTGCGCGCGCGTCTGGCGGCGCAGATGGAGGAGATGCTCGAAGCCGGCGTTGCCCACGTACGCAGTGCGCGCGCCGCGACGCTCGAGGAGGGCGTTCGTCGCCACGGTCGTCCCGTGCGCGAACCGCTCCACCTCGTCCGCCGCACCGACCATGCGCGCCGCGGCGAGCACCGACTCCTCCTGCCGTGCTGCCGTCGGCACCTTCGCCGTCCGGATCCGCCCCTTCTCGACGAGCACGGCGTCGGTGAACGTCCCTCCGACGTCGACGCCCAGGATCGCCACGTGCGTACTCTGACCGTCCGTGCAGGTTCGCGCCTTTCTGTTCGACTTCGACGGCCTCATCCTCGACACCGAGCTCGCGTCGCG
>DASUAX010000046.1:0-2940 GCA_035763525.1 Gaiellaceae bacterium | reverse complement strand
CGCTCGATCCGGCGGAGCTCCGTGTCCTGGACGTCGACGGCGCCGGCGCGCGTCCTCTCGAGCACCGCGATCCGACGTTGCCGGAGCGCGAGCGCGAGGACCGCGAAGGCGATCGCAAGCCCGAGCGCCGGCCAGACCGGCCAGAAGGTCCCCCCGCCCGCGAGCCCCCAGAGGACGACGAGGTACACCTCGACGAGGGAGAGCACCCCGCCGACGAGCGGCAGCGGCGCGCGTCGCGGCGACAACTCGAGCCATGCGTGGATTGCGAGCGGCAGGGCCGTCGAGGCGAGCACCCAACCCGGCCAGAACGAGCCGCCGGTCACCGCCCAGACGATCAGCACGACGGCATCCGTGATCACGGCCGCGACGGCGTGCGGGACGAGCCAGCGGCGCCGCCTGCCCGAGGGCGCCAGCAGCGGCAGCGTCGCCGCCTGCCAGGCGCGTGTCAGACCGTGGACGAGGAGCAGCGCGACGAAGAACCCGGCGACCCCGACCGGGACGACGAGCAGCGCCTTCCCGACCGTGTCGACGTCGAAGACGCCGAAGCGCTGATCGACCCAGCGGTAGTAGACCGGCAGCCCGACGAGCCACAGCGCCGAGCCGACGAGCGACATCGCGCCGACCGCGAGCGGCCAGCCGACGAGCGTCCGCAGGAGCACGAAACCGTGCTGCCGCCAGAAGGTGCGGTCGGCGAGGACGGCGCCGGTTCTGCCCCAGTAGCCGGCGCCGCCGGATGCCCGGGGCTGCGGGCCCGGGTCGATGCCGAGGAGCGATCGCGCGAGCTGCCGCTCCAGCTCCGCCAGCGCGCCGATCGCCCACCGGAAGCCGATCAGCACCGGCACGACGAGCGGCGTCAGCGAGAGCAGCCCGACGGCGAGCCAGCCGGCGAGCAGGAGCCCGAAGCCGAGCGTGCCGGTGACGAGCGCCGAGGCGAGGTAGAGGAGCGAGCGCCAGAGCCTCTTCATGGCGCAAGCATGCCGCGACACGGAACGCCGGGAAATGGGACGGGCCGGTGTGTCGCGGTGGGGTTAACCTCCGTCGGGTGGCACGCGTCGAGGTGCTCTACTGGCAGCAGATTCCGTCGGTCGTGAAAGCAGGCGAGGTGAAGCGCCAGCTGCCGGAGTGGTTCCAGCAGGAGATCGACCGAGTCGCGATGGAGCAGGGCCTCGCCGGGAGCGACGCCTACCTCGAGCAGTGGGAGTGGCGCGAGGCCGGTGAGCGCGACGGCTCGGACGCCGAGGCCGTGGACGCGGTCGAGGCCGAGCTCGTCGAGCGTTACCGGGGCAGGCAACCGTAGCGCCGGGACGGTGCTCGCCGAGCGCCGCGTCGTGCTGCCACTTGCACGAAAGGCTAACCAAGGAGGAACGCCGCGACCGCCCTGCGGGCCGCGCCGGTCGAGGCGCGCGACTGCGTCGAGTGGCCCGCGCCGCGAACGATCACGAGCTTCGCGTTCGTCGTCAGATGCAGCTCCTCGCGCGCCCACTCGAGCGGTGTGGAGAGGTCGTGATCGCCGTTCACGAGCAGCGCCGGCACGCGGATCTTCCCCGTCGCGAGCCGCGTCGGCGGCGACGGCGGCCACGGAAGGCACTGGCGGACAAACCCGTTCCCGGACGCGGTCGCGCGGTCGAACGGGTAGAGCTGCGTCACAGGAAGGCGCGCGACTGCGCGCTGCAGCTTCGCCTGACGACCTGCGAGCGGCGCGGCCGAGCTGCCCCACGGATAGCGCCAGTCGGCGCACAGCGTGCTTGCGTGCAGGCCCTGGTCGAGATCCTTCGGCTGCGCCGTCTGCCACGTGCGCGCCGCACGGAGCCACAGGTCGAGCGAGAGGCGGTCGCCGCGGGCTGCTGCGTGCAGCGCCTCCGGCACGTCGATCAGCGTCCGGTACGTCGGGTCGGCGATGCTCAGCACCGTCAGCGCGTCGAGCAGCCGTGGCCCGTTCCGGTACCGGCGGACGGTCGCCGCGAGGTCACGGACGCACGCGTCGCCGCAGACCATCCGCAGCACCCGGCGCGCCGCCCGGAGCTCGTCGATGCCGAGATCCGTCTCGCCCACGTGCGGGACGACGGAGTCGAGCACCAGCCGCTGGACACGCTGCGGATGCGCGAGGGCGTAGCGCTCGCCCACGAACGTCCCGTACGAGATGCCGTCGAGCGTCCAGCG
The DNA here is from genome assembly GCA_035763525.1 of Gaiellaceae bacterium. Classification (GTDB taxonomy): domain Bacteria; phylum Actinomycetota; class Thermoleophilia; order Gaiellales; family Gaiellaceae; genus PALSA-600. The sequence goes on along the minus strand of DASUAX010000046.1, from coordinate 780 downwards.
GTCGACGCCGAGTGCCCGGCGGAGCGCCTCCATGTCGGCGACGACATCGTCCGTGCCGAAGAACTGCCGCCGCGCCCCGAGCTTCCGCGCGCACGCGCGCACCGCCGCGGCGGGCGGCGGCGCCAGGTCCGAGGAGCCCATCGCTCCCTGCAACGCCGCGCACGAGAGAGCGCCTGCTCCGGTGCCCCGCTGGTCGTAGGCGACGATCCGGTACGCCTTCCGCTCGGCGGCGAGAGCGCGTGCGGCGAACCTCGCGACGAGCGGCGTCGCCGGCTGGCCGGGGCCGCCCGCGATCACGAGCAGGACCCCGCGCGGAGCCTGCACGTTGTCGGCCGCTGCGACGCGCAGATGCAGCGTCCCCGGGCGCCCGCCGGTCCGGTCGAGCGGCACGTCGAGGATCGAGCAGGTGAACGCTGGTGCATCGAGACACGGCGTGGATGCATGCAGCGCCGGCGCCTGCTGGTGGCCGGCGAGCAGCAACGCCAGGGCGGCGAATGCGTGCACCCCCACCGCGCCATTCTGGCGGGGTACCCACAGGACGGATGTTGAGCGTCCGTAAACTCGGGAGACGATGCGCATCGGCGTCCTCACCGGCGGCGGCGACTGCCCGGGCCTGAACGCGGTCATCCGTGCCGTGGCGCGCCGCTCGTGGGCGGCCGGCCACGAGGTGGTCGGGGTGCGCGAGGGCTGGCGCGGCATGGTCGAGCAGAACTTCGAGCCGCTCGGCCGCGAGCAGATCTCCGGCATCCTCCCGCGCGGCGGCACGATCATCGGCACGTC
>DASUAX010000045.1:0-9269 GCA_035763525.1 Gaiellaceae bacterium | reverse complement strand
GGGCAGCTCGGCGGTCTCGCCGCCGACGAGCGCGACGCCGGCCGCACGGCAGACGCCGGCGGCGCCTTCCACGAGCTCGGCGACCTCGTCGAGGTCGATCTCCTTCGCGGCGACGTAGTCGAGGAGCATGAGTGGGTCGGCGCCGCAGGTGGCGACGTCGTTGATGCAGTGCGCAGCGAGGTCGGCGCCGCAGTCGCGGAGCCGCCCGTGCCGCCGCGCCAGGGTCAGCTTCGTGCCGACGCCGTCCGTGGATGCGGCGAGCAGGCGCTCGTCGTCGAGCGGGTGCAGGCCCGCGAACGCGCCGAAGCCGCGCGCCCCGGTCGACTCGACGGCCGCGCGAAGGCGCTCGACGACCGATCCTGCGGTCGCGAGCGAGACCCCTGCGGCGGCGTAGCTGCGCTCCGAGCTCAGAACGCCAGTGTAGAAAGCGCCCCGGCGGGTCGCTGATAGTCTCCGGGAGACTATGCGGCCGCTGACGACGACGGAGCACGCCGTGCTCGGGCTGATCGCCTTCGGCGAGCGCTCCGGGTACGACCTCGCCCGCGGCGCGGAGTGGAGCGTGGGGGCGATGTGGGCCCCCTCGCGGAGCCAGATCTACAAGGTGCTGCCACGGCTCGTCGCGCTCGGCTGCGCGAGGGTGCGCGCGGTCGAGCAGGAGACGCGCCCGGACAAGGCGCTCTACTCGATCACCCGCCGCGGCCGCGAGACGCTGCGCGCGTGGGTGGAGGAGGTCGAGGACGAGCCGGCCGGAGGCTCGTCGATCTTCCTGATGAAGATCTTCTTCGGCTGGGCGGGCCCGCCGGATGCCGCCACGCGGCAGCTCGAGGCGTACGAGGCCTGGCTGCGGCGCCGGCGCGCGCGGTTCGAGACGATGGCGGCCGGCCTGCCCGACGACGAGCCCGTGCACTCGCGCCTCGCGCTCGAGCACGCGCTCGGCAGGATCTCGGCGACGCTCGTGTGGGCGGCGAGCGCGCGGGCGCGGCTGGCGGCGGTGGTCGCAGCCTCCCTGGCGCTCGTCCTGCTCGCCGCCTCCCCGAACGGGTCGGCCCTCGACGGCTGCTCTCCGCGCGCGGGCGACGTCGCTTTCCGGGCTGCGGACGGAGTCCGGCTCGCCGGCCACGTGTTCGGGCAGGGGCGCGTCGGCGTGGTGCTCGCGCACCAGAGCAACGGGACGACCTGTCAGTGGTCCGGGTACGGCCGTCGCCTCGCGCGTCTCGGCTACATGCCGCTCGCGCTCGACTTCCGCGGTCACGGCGGGTCGGCGAGCGCGAGTTTCGCTGCGAGCCTCCGCCTCGGCGGCGACCTCGCGGCCGCCGTGCGCTACCTGCGTGCCCACGGGGCCCGGAAGGTGTACCTCGTCGGCGCCTCGATGGGCGGGTCCGCCGTGCTCGTGGGCGGTGCCAACATCCGCCCGCCGGTGGACGGCGTCGTCGCGGTCTCGGCGGCCGACTACCTGCTCGACGCTCCGGGCGCCGCGGCCCGGCTGCGCGTGCCGGTGCTCTACCTCGCCGGCTCGCGCGACCCCGGCGCCGCCGACCAGGCCCGGCGGCTGTTCAAGGCGACGCACGAGCGCACGAAATCGCTCGGCGTCTACGACGACTGGCGCCACGGCGTCGACCTCGTCGACGGGAACGCCGCCGCCCGCAGCCGCGTCGAGCGCTTCCTCGCTAGGTGAACCGCTCGCCGTAGAGCTCGGGGCGGCCCTCGGGTCCGTCGGGGAGGAAGCGGACGAGCGTGTCGCCCACCTGCACCGCGTCGCCCTGCAGCTCGAGCCCGAGGATGTCGGCGAGCGCGCCCGCCTTCGTCTCCGGCTCGTCCGCGCGCAGCTGCAGCTCGGCGAGTCGAAGCTCGTCCCCCTCGGCGAGCAGCTCGTCGATCCACTCGCGAGGCGGGTGGACCTCGAGCCTGTAGCCGGCGTTCGTCGCCACGAACGTGCGCCGGCCGCCGTGCTCCTGCACGCGCAGGTTCCACTGCATCGCGCGCCCGAGCACCGACTGGAAGTCGTCCTCGTCGAGCGCCACGCCGAGATGGTCGACGCGCGGCACCCGCCAGTGGCCCGGCTGCACGACCACGTTGACCGCCCCGCGCTCGAGCTCCGACAGCCGCAGCTTGAATCCGTCGTGGTCGAGCTTCTCCCACGAGACGCCCGACTCGATCGCGACGTGCTCGTCGCCGATCCGCCCGTAGCGCGCCACCAGGTCGAAGCCGAGCTTTCCCAGGTAGCGAGCCTCTACGTCACGCAGCTGCGACGTGACGAGGTGGTAGTGGAAGAGCTGCACGGCTCTAGTCTTCCAGTGGTCGTGGATTCGCCGTCGCTCCTCACCCCGTGGACGCTGGACCCGCTCCAGATCGTTCCGACGGTCGTCGTCGCCGGCCTCTACCTGAAGCGCACCCGCACACTGGCTGCGCAGGGTCGCCCGGTGCCCGCGTGGAAGCGGTGGATGTTCTGGACGGGGATCGCCCTCGTCGTGCTCGCGTTGAACTCGCCGATCGACGCGCTCGGCGAGGAGCACTTCTTCTTCCTGCACATGACGCAGCACGTGATTCTCGGCGACCTCGCCCCGCTCTGCTTCGTGCTCGGCCTGAACGGACAGATCCTGCGGCCCGTGCTCCGGTTCCACGTCGTCGAGCGTCTGCGCGTGCTCGCGCACCCGTTCGTCGCGCTGCCGATCTGGGCGGTCGACCTGTACGTCTGGCACATCCCGTTCCTCTATGACGCCGCGCTCCACCACGACTCGGTCCACGCGCTGGAGCACTTCTGCTTCTTCACGGCCGGCTGCCTGATGTGGGAGCCCGTCGTCGAGACGCTGCCGGCGCCGGCGTGGTTCGGCACCGGCATGAAGTTCGGCTACATCGCCGTCGTCCGCCTGCTCGAGACGATCCTCGGCAACATCTTCATCTGGTCGTCGACCGCGTTCTACACCGTCTACCGGCATCGGCCGGAGTGGGGCATCTCGCCGGTGCACGACCTCAACCTCGGCGGCGTCGTGATGATGGCCGAGGGCTCGATCGTCACTGCCGCCGTCCTCGTCTGGCTCTTCCTCCGGCTCGCGCGGGAGGGCGAGCTGCGCCAGCAGCTGCTCGAGCAGGGTTACGACCCGCGGCAGGTCCGGCGCGCCGTCCGGTACGGCCGGACGGACGACCTGGTGAGAGCCTCTAAACCCGCTCGAACCTGAGCTTCGCCGGGTCGGCGGGGACCCGCGTCGGGTAGTCGCGCGTCAGGCAGGCGCGGCAGAGCCCGTCGGCGGGACGCCGCGTCGCCCGCTGCAGCCCCTCGAGCGACAGGTACGCGAGCGAGGTGGCGCCGATCGCCTCGCGCACCTCCTCGACCGTCGAGTGCGCGGCGATCATCTCGTCCTCCGACGCGAGGTCGATGCCGTAGAAGCACGGTGACACGACCGGCGGCGACGAGATTCGCACGTGCACCTCGGCGGCGCCCGCTGCGAAGAGCATCTGCACGATCTGCCGCGTCGTCGAGCCGCGCACGATCGAGTCGTCGACGACGACGAGCCGCTTCCCCTCGACCTCCGCGAGCGGGTTGAACTTCATCCGGATCCCCTGCTCGCGCATGCCTTGCTCGGGCTGGATGAAGGTGCGGCCGACGTAGCGGTTCTTGATCAGCCCCTCGCTGAACGGTATGCCGGCGGCACGCGCGAAGCCGATCGCCGCCGGCGTGCCGGAGTCGGGGATCGGCAGGACGAGGTCGGCTTCCGCCGGCGCCTCGGCCGCGAGGCGCTCGCCCATCCGGACGCGCGCGCCGTGCACCTCGACGCCCTCGAGCCTCGTGTCGGGGCGGGCCAGGTAGAAGAACTCGAAGATGCAGAGCGCGCCGTTCGCCGCCGGCTCCAGCGCCTGCACGCTCCGCAGCCCGTCGGCGTTCGCGAGGAGGAGCTCCCCTGGCTCGACCTCGCGCACGAGTTCGGCGCCGACGAGGTCGAGCGCGCAGGTCTCCGAGGCGATGACGGGGTCGTCGCCGAGACGCCCGAGCACGAGCGGCCGGAAGCCGTGCGCGTCGCGGAACGCGAACAAGGTCTCGTCGGCGAGGCCCACGACGCTCGCGGCGCCCTCGAGCTGCGACATCGCCGAGACGAGCGCCTCCTCGAGCGGCGAGTCGTCGTCGGCGACGAGAGCGGCGATCACCTCGGAGTCCGACGTCGAGCCGAGCTGCTTCCCGACCTCGTCGCGCAGCGCCTCCGCGTTGACGAGGTTGCCGTTGTGGCCGAGCGCCACGGTCCGGTTGCGACCGTGGTGGATCAGCGGCTGCGCGTTCTCCCAGGCGTTGCCGCCGGTCGTCGAGTAACGCGTGTGCCCGATCGCGAGCTCGCCGTGCAGGCCCGAGAGGCTGCGCTCGTCGAACACCTGTGGCACGAGCCCGAGGTCGCGGAGCACGGTGAGGCGACCGTCCTCCGAGACCGCGATGCCGGCGGACTCCTGGCCGCGGTGCTGCAACGCGTAGAGGCCGAAGTAGGAGAGCCGCGCGACATCCCGGCCCGGCGCGCGCACGCCGAAGACCCCGCACATCTAGCGCACGACTCCCAGCTCGACGATGTCGTCCCAGGGCACCTCCGTCGAGGGCGCGACAGCGACGACCACGCCCTCGCCGGCCGGTTGGTCTCGAGTCGACGCAAGCGCGGCTCCAGACCAGGCGGCCGCTTCCTCGAGCGCGAGGTAGACGCCCCCGTCGGACACGTCGTGCGCGAGCGAGAACAGGTGCGCGTGCCGCCAGACGAACTCGACGAGGCCGTGCCCGAAGCCGCGCAGGAGGAGCACCCGGTCGCCGCTCCGCCACCGGTCGGGGATGCGCGTCACGTCGCGGACGAGGCCGACGCAGCCGACGACCGGTGTCGGCGGGATCGGGGCGCCGCCGGTCTCGTTGTAGAGCGAGACGTTGCCGGAGACGACCGGGATCCCGAGCGCCTCGGCGGCGATCGAGATCCCTTCGATCGCCTGCGCGAGCTCCCAGCCGATCTCGGGCTTCTCGGGGTTGCCGAAGTTGAGGCAGTCGGTGAGCGCGAGCGGCTCGCCGCCGGCACACGCGACGTTCATCGCGGCGTCCATCACCGCGCGCCAGCCGGCCTCGCGCGGGGCGCGGCAGCCGAGCGGCGGCCCGTCGAGCGAGACGGCGATGCCGCGCCTGCCGTCGACCCGCAGCACGGCCGCGTCGAGCCCGGGACGGCGGACGGTGCGCGAGCCGACGAGCTGGTCGTACTGCTCGAAGACCCAGGTCTTCGGCTCGTCGTTCACGGGCGCGACGGGGGCAGGCGCGGCGACGTACGGCCGCTGCTCCACCTGGTAGCGCGGACATTCGTCCGTGAGCAACCGCGCCGGCATCTCGCCGACGACCTCGCCGTTGTAGACAGCGCGCAGCAGCGCGCTGTCTGTCACCTCGCCGATCACGGTGCACGGGAGCTCCCACCGCTCGCAGGCCGCCCGCACGTCCTCGAGGCGCCCGGGCGCGACGACCGCGACCATGCGCTCCTGCGACTCCGAGATCATGATCTCCCAGGGCTCGAGGTCCGGCTCGCGCAGCGGCACACGGTCGAGGTGCACGTCGACTCCCATCCCGTCGCGCGCCATCTCGGAGAGCGAGGAGGCGAGGCCGGCCGCACCGCAGTCCTGCAGCGAGGCGACGAGGCCGCGCTCGACGAGCTCGAGCGACACCTCGATCAGCGCCTTGCCGCGGAAGGGGTCGCCGATCTGGACGGACGGGCGCTTCTCGTCGGAGCCCTCGAGGTCCTGCGAGGCGAGCACCGACGCGCCGCCGATCCCGTCGCGCCCGGTGTACGCGCCGTAGAGGACGAGGAGGTTGCCGACTCCCTGCGCCTTCGCCGACAGCACCCGCTCGGTGGGCAGCAGTCCCACGCACATCGCGTTCACGAGCGGGTTCCGCGCGTACGCCTCGTCGAACGCGCACTCGCCGCCGACGTTGGGGATGCCCGTGCAATTCCCGTAATGGGCGATCCCCGCGACGGCGCGGCGGAAGTGCCAGTCGGGCTCGCCGAAACGGAGGCCGTCGAGGAGCGCGATCGGCCGGGCGCCCATCGCGACCACGTCGCGGAGGATCCCGCCGACGCCGGTCGCCGCCCCCTGGAACGGCTCGACGGCCGTGGGATGGTTGTGCGACTCGACCTTGAAGGCGACCGCGAGGCCGTCGCCGAGGTCGACGACGCCCGCGTTCTCGCCGGGGCCCTGCAGCACCCGCTCCCCCGCCGACGGGAGCCGCCGCAGGAGGGGTGCGGAGTGCTTGTAGCCGCAGTGCTCCGACCAGAGCAGCGAGAAGATCGCGAGCTCGAGCTCGTTCGGATCGCGGCCGAGCAGCTCCCGAATACGGTCGAACTCGCCGTCGGTCAGCCCGAGAGTGCGGTGGAGAGGTTCCGCGACGAAGCTCAGGGGGGCAGTGTATCGGGGCCTCCCGACGGCTCCCGGGCCGCAATCGTTAGAAAGAGGAGGTGACCCGCAGGCGGCCGATCGTGCTCCTCTCCGCGCTGGCGCTGATCTGGGGGAGCTCCTTCATGTTCATCAAGATCGGCGTCCGGGAGCTCGACCCGTCGACCCTGATCCTCGGCCGCCTCGGCACGGCGACGGTCGCGCTCGCGCTCGTGGTGCCGTTCCTGATCGGCCGCGCCGAGACGCGCGCCGGCCTCCGGGCGCACTGGCGGGCGCTCGTCGTCGTCGGCCTGCTCAACACGGCGCTTCCGTTCTGGCTCCTCTCCTGGGGCGAGACGCGGATCGACTCCGGCCTCGCCTCGATCATCCAGGCCTCCGTGCCGATCTTCAACGCGCTGCTCGCGTTCGGGTTCTTCCACGAGGAGCGCGTGACGGGCGCCCGTCTGGCCGGTGTCGCGCTCGGCTTCGTCGGCGTCGCCGTGCTGATCGGCGCTCAGCCGCACGCGAAGGTCGTCGGCGCGCTCGCGGTCGTCGGCATGGCGCTCTGCTATGCCGCGGGTGGGCTGCTGACCCGCCGCCATCTCGCGGGCGCGCGGCCGCACGTGATCGCACTCGGCACGTCGGCGGTGGCCGCGGTCGCCGTCCTCCCGGCGGGCCTCGCGCAGGCCCCGCACGAGACACCGGCCGCGGAGACGATCGGCGCGGTCGTCACGCTCGGCCTCCTCTGCACCGCCGCTGCATACCTCCTCTTCTTCACGCTGATCGTGCGGGCCGGCGCGGGGTACGCCGCGCTCGTCACCTACCTCGTGCCCCCGGTCGCGCTCGCCTACGGGGCGCTCTTCCTCGACGAGGGGATCGGCGTCTCGGCGCTTGCCGGTCTGGTGCTCATCCTCGCCGGCGTCACTCTCGGCACCCGTCGCCCGGGCAGGCTGCGACGACCGGCGGCGGCGGAGGCGCCGGCGTGACGGTCTCGATCCGGCGAGCCTGCGCCGGCGACGTCGAGTGGCTCTACGAGCTCCTGAACGGGGAGGAGACGGAGCCGTTCCTCGCGGCGGCGCGCGCCCGCGACCGCGACGGCATCGCGGCGGAGGTGGAGCGGTCCGAGCAGGAGCCCGGCCGGTTCGGGCGGTTCGTGATCGAGGTCGACGGCGAGCGGGCCGGCGTGATGGGGTTCGAGGAGCGAAGCGGGCGGCACCGCATCGCGCACCTCGGCGGGCTTGCGGTTCATCCGTCGTTCCGCGGGCGCGGCGTCGCCGACGACGCGGCGCGGATCCTGCAGCGACACCTGTTCGACGAGCTCGGTTTCCATCGGCTCGAGCTCGCCTGCTACGGATTCAACGGTCGGGCGATCAGGCATTCGGAGCGCGTCGGCTTCGTGCGCGAGGGAGTGCAGCGAAAGGCGTACCTGCGACACGGGGAATGGCAGGACGCGGTGTTGTTTGCGCTCCTGCGGGAAGACCTGGACGGATGCTGACGCTCTACCAGGCGGAGTGGTGCCCCTACTCGTCCGCCGTGCGGGAGCGGCTGACCGAGCTCGGGATCGACTTCGTCGCGCGGCAGGTCGCGCCGAGGAAGGAGGACCGCGGCGAGGTGAACGAGATCCCGACGCTCGAGACGGAGTCGGGCGAGCGCCACGCGGGGACGGACGCCGTGTTCGCATACCTCGCCACGCTGCCCCGCTCGCCCGGAGAGCACGCGCACCGCGCGCAGTACCGCGCAGAGGAGCCCGAGCGGCAGAAGGGGACGACGGCCCGGGTGCTGCGGGAGAAGGCGCCGCTGTGATCGCGCTCCGGCAGCGGAAGAAGTCGCCGGCCGCGGCGGTGCTGCAGGGCCTCGCCGCCGGCGCGATCGGCAACGCCGTCTTCACGCTCTACCAGCGGCTCGCGCAGGGCGGGGGAGAGGAAGAGCAGCCGCAGGAGTGGAGTGAGGCGCCGCCGCCCGCTCAGGTCGGCCGGCGCGTCGCCGAGGGCGTCTTCCAGCAGGAGGTGCCCGTCGAGAAGGCCGGTCTCGTGACGCAGGCCGTCCACTGGCTGTACGGGACGACGTGGGGCGCGTTCTACGGGGTCGTGCAGGAATCGGTCGAGCAGCCCGTCGTCAGCGGCGTCGCCCTCGCGGGCGCGGTCGTCGCAACCGACTACACGCTGCTGCCGGCGATGAACCTGTACAAGCCGCCGTGGCGGTACCCGGCCTCGACGCTCGCGAAGGACTTCGGGCACCACATGGTGTACGGCCTCTCGGTCGCCGGCGCCTACAGGGCGCTCGACGCGCTCAGGCGCGCTCGCTGAGGCTGCCGGCTCGGGCGCCGGATGCGCCAGAGCGCGGTCCCGGTGCCGAAGCCTGCCGGCGCCGCCTACGCGTCGGCGGTCTCCCCTTCGAGAGCGGCCTCGATCGCGGCGATGTCGATCTTCGTCATCGGCATCATCGCGTCGAATGCGCGTTTCGCCGCCGCGGCGTCCGGGTTGTTGAAGGCGTCGAGCAGGACGCGTGGCGTGATCTGCCAGGAGAAGCCCCACCGGTCCTTGCACCACCCGCAGGCGCTCTCCTCGCCGCGGCCTGCGACGATCGCGTTCCAGTAGCGGTCGGTCTCGGCCTGATCACCGGTCACCACCATGAAGCTGACCGCTTCGTTCGGCCTGAAGTTCGGGCCGCCGTTGAGGCCGACGAACTTCCGGCCGAGCACCGTGAACTCGACGGTCAGCTCGTTCCCTTCTTCGCCGCCCGGAAAGTCCGACGGTGCCTTGTGGCCGGCGCCGACGTGACTGTCGGGAAAGAGGGCCGCGTAGAACTCTGCCGCCTTGCGGGCCTCGCCGTGGTCGAACCAGAGGCACGTGATCATCGTGTCGGTGGCCATTCCCGTCTCCTTTCGTGGCTGACGACCGCCC
>DASUAX010000044.1:0-14699 GCA_035763525.1 Gaiellaceae bacterium | reverse complement strand
CAGCACGAGCGACGGGAACGCCTCCCTCCCTCGACCCGCCTGCTCGACGTAGGTCGCGACGAGTCGTGACGCCTCGCCCGCCACCTCTGCGGCGAGCTGCGGCGAGAGCCGCTCCGGCACCGGCGGCGTCGGCACGCCGAGATCGGCCAGCTTCGCGAGCAGGTGCTCGACCGCCTGTGGATCGGGCCGCTCGTGGACGCGGTAGAGCGCCGCGCGGTTCCGCGATGCGAGGAACGCCCCGACGTGCTCGTTCGCGAGGATCATCAGCTCCTCCACCAGCATGTGTGCGTGCGGCTCCCCCTCGAGCCACGCCTCGGCGACGCCGCCGTCTCCGTCGAAGCGGAAGACGACCTCGGGGGTCTGCACCTGGAGCGCGCCGCGCGCGAATCTCCTCGCCCGCAGCGCGGTCGCGAGCTCCTCGTTCAGCGCGAGCTGCTCGAGCGCCTCCTGCGCCGCCTCGCGCCGCTGAGCCTGCCCGTAGGTGAGCCGCGCGTCCGAGCGGATGACCGAGCGGTAGAAGGCCGGCTCGCCCGCGGGCGGGATCTCGACCGTGACGCAGAGCCGGTCCTGGTGCGGCCGCAGCGAGCAGAGGTCGTCGGCGAGCTCGTGCGGGAGCATCGGCGCGACCGTTCCCGGCACGTAGGTCGAGAAGCCCCGCCGCGACGCGCCGTGGTCGAGCGGCGTCCCGGCGCCGACGAAGAACGAGACGTCGGCGATGTGCACCCAGGCGCGGATGCCGTCGGCCTCGCGGCGAAACGAGAGCGCGTCGTCGAAGTCCTTCGCCGTGTCGGGGTCGATCGTGTAGGTGGGCAGGTCGCGCAGGTCGACGCGCGTGGGATCCTCGGGCGCCGGTGCCTCGTGCGGCTCGAACGGCTGGCGCGCGCCCCGCTCGACGAGCAGCGCCTCGAGCACGTTCTCGATCCGCGACGCCGACCCGAGGGCGCGTTCGACGCGAGCTCTACCGCGACCCGTGCGGACGACGGCGAGGTCGCCCGGGCCCAGGTCTCCCAGGCCCTTCGACTCGAGCACGAGCGGCACGCCCGGCGTGAAGTACGGCTCGCCGACGACGAGCTTGCCGCGGCGGCCGACCTCGACGACGAGCCGCTCGGCCAGGGCTACACGCGGAGGAAGCGGCGGATCGTCAGCCCGGAGCCGACGGCGCCGAGTGCGAGGCCGGCGCCGAGCAGCACGAGCGCGACGAGCGGGAACGCAAGCGCGTGCACGTCGGCGTCACCCGACAGATGGGGCAGGATCGCTGGCAGCGCGACGGCCTTGCCGATGACGAGGAAGAAGATCGCGAGCAGCGCGCCCGCGACGCCGCAGATCAGCCCCTCGAGCATGAACGGCCCGCGCACGAACCAGTTGGTCGCGCCGACGAGCTTCATCACCTCGATCTCGCGTCGCCTCGAGAAGATCGAGAGCCGGATCGTGTTCGAGATCAGCAGGACCGACGCGACGACGAGCACGAGCGTCGCCAGCGTGAACACCACCTCGATCACGTGCGCGACCTGCAGGATCCTGTGCGAGATGCGCTTGCCGTCGGTCACCTTGTCGACGAATGCCGCCTTGTTCGCCCCCGTGAGCGACGCGTAGAGCTTGTCGACGTTCTCGGCCCTGTCGGGTGTCACGGCGAGCGAGTTCGGCAGCGGGTTGTACGAGAGGTTCTTCACCATCTCGGGGAAGCGCTTCGACATGTCCTTCAGCGCCTGCTCCTTCGAGATGTACTTGATGCCGCCCACCTTGACGAACGGGTTCTGCTGCAGCTGCGCGGCGTAGTCCGTGCGCTGCTGCGGGGTGGCCGAGTCCTTGAAGTTGACCTTGACGACGAGCTCGCTCTTCACGTGATTCGACCAAGAGACCGTCCAGGTGCCGAGCGCGATGAAGAGGCCGAGCAGGAACATCCCGATCAGCACGGTCATCGTCGCCGCCACGGTGGTCGAGAGATTCGCGCCCAGCGAGCGCCACGCCTCTCCAAACAGGAGCTTGCTACGACCGCCCACTAAGCCCGCTCCCGGCGGCGGCAAAGCCGCCGCCTCCGCTCCTTGATGAGCTCCGTCAAGCCTACGCTCATTCGCCCGCGTACCCGCCGCGGCGCTCGTCGCGCGCCAGGCGGCCGCCTTCCAGCTGGATGACGCGTTTCCGCATCTTGTCGACCATCTCGCGGTCGTGGGTCACCATCAGGATCGTGGTGCCGCTGCGGTTGATGCGGTAGAGGAGCTGCATGATCCCGACCGACGTGTCGGGGTCGAGGTTGCCGGTCGGCTCGTCGCAGACGAGGAGCGGCGGGTGATTGACGAACGCGCGTGCGATCGAGACGCGCTGCTGCTCGCCGCCCGACAGCTCGTCGGGAAGCGAGTTCATCTTGTGCGAGAGCCCGACCATCGCGAGCACCTCGGGGACCTTCTTGCGGATCGCGGCGCTCGACTCGCCCTGCACCTTGAGCGCGTAGGCGACGTTCTCGGCAGCGGTGCGGCGCGGCAGCAGCTTGAAGTCCTGGAAGACGCAGCCGATGTTCCGGCGCAGCATCGGCACCTTCGAGCGCTTGAGACGGCCCAGCTCGCGGCCGCCGACGACGATCTTGCCCCTCGTCGGCTCGAGCTCCTTCAGCAGGAGGCGCACGAGCGTCGACTTGCCCGACCCGGATGCGCCGACGATGAACACGAACTCGCCCTTGTCGATGTGGAAGGTCACGTCGTTCAGGGCCATGACGTCGGGCTCGTACACCTTCGTCACCGACTCGAAGACGATCATCGACGCCGCTGACGGCGGCGGGGCCGGAACCGGCTCGTCGATGACGGCGGTCGTCGGCATGGTTGTCAGCTGGGGTTCCTGCACGTCAGTCACTGGATCGCCGCCTATCGTGGCGCCCGTGTGCGAAGGTGCGGGAAGTGTAGCCCACCCGCTAGACGACCTTCCCGGCGGCGCGCGCCAGCAGGTACTCGCGAATGAACGGGTCGAGCTCGCCGTCGAGGACGGCTTGCGCGTTCCCCATCTCGTGGCCGGTGCGGGAGTCCTTGACCATCTGGTGCGGGTGGAGCACGTACGACCGCACCGATTCGCCGCCGAAGCCGGTGTCGGCAGAGCCACCCCTCTCCTTCGCCAGCAGCGCCTCCCTCTCCTCCTCCTGCCGCTCGACGAGCCGCGCCTTGAGGACGCGCATCGCCGTCTGCTTGTTGGCGGACTGCGAGCGCTCGTTCTGGATCGCGACGACGATGCCGGTCGGCAGGTGCGTGATGCGAACGGCGCTGTCCGTCTTGTTGACGTGCTGCCCGCCGGCACCCTGCGCCCGGTAGGTGTCGATCTTCAGGTCGCCCTCGTCGATCTCGACGTCGTTGTCCTCGGGCAGGAGCGGCGCCACGATCACCGTCGAGAAGGCCGTGTGGCGGCGGTGCGCCTGGTCGAACGGAGAGAGGCGCACGAGCCGGTGCTTGCCGCGCTCGGCCTTCAGGATGCCGTAGGCATTCTCGCCGGAGACGGTGAAGGTCGCCGACTTCAGGCCGGCCTCCTCGCCCGGGCTCGCCTCGAGCAGCTCGACCTTGAAGCGGCGGTTCGCGGCCCAGCGCTCGTACATGCGGAGCATCATCTCCGCCCAGTCCTGGGCGTCGGTACCGCCCGTGCCGGACTGCAGCGTCACCACGGCGTCGCCGGCGTCGTACTCGCCGTCGAAGAGCGCCGCCTCCTGCAACTCTGCGAGCTCGCGGCGAAGCGGCGCGAGCGACGCCGCGATCTCGTCCGCAATCTCGCCGTCGTCGATCTCGGCGAGCTCGCGCGCGTCGTCGTATTCCCGCGTCAGCCGTCTGTAGCCGTCGAGCCGCCGCGACACGCGCGCATGCTCGGCCGACACCTTCGAGGCCCGGCCCTGGTCGTCCCAGAACCCGGGCGCGTTCATCTCCTCTTCGAGCGCTACGAGGCGCTTCTCGAGCTCAGCCGGGTCAAAGGTACTCACGAACCCAGTCGAGCTGGGCCCCGAGCTCCGAGAGTTGTTCCGTCAGCGTGCCGGCGTCTTCGAGCATCCGGGGATCGTACCCGCGAGTGTCTGCAGACCGCGCGTGACGCTGACCCGGAAGCGCAGCTCGACGAGCCCCGCGTGCGCCGCCGTGATGCGGCTCATCCCGTCCCGCGTCTTCGCGACGCACCCCGCCGAGCTTCGCCAGTACGGCGACCAGCGGACACGAAGGCGGTACGTTCCAGGTGCCCCGACGGTCGCGACCAGCCGCTGCGGCCACAGCCACAGCACCGTCGCGGGCGCAGGCCCGGTGACGAGTGGCGTCGGATGGCGAAGCTCGTAGACGGTCATGTGCGGCAGCCGCTTCACCTCGACGAGCCCGGAGCGGCCCGAGTCGATCAGGCGCGCCTCGTTCCGCGAGCTGTAGTCGGGCGGGGCGTCGGTGACGAGCACGTAGCGCACCGCCATCCGACGGAGCCACGCACGGTAGGCGCGCGGCCCGAGCTTCGAGTCGTAGAGCAGCTCGTTCTGCGGGAAGTCGCTCTGCCGGTACCAGCCGCGCACGATCGGGATCCCCGCGTCGGGCAGGTACGCGGCCGCCCAGTGCTCCGCGGTGTCGACGATCTCGACCCGGTACGACGGGCTGAGGTGCGCGCGTAGGTAGTCGATCGCCGGCTGCCAGTACGTGCGCGACGCCTCCGGGTCGCTGCCGGCCCGCGCGAAGCTGGTGAAGATCGGCGTGGTGTTCCAGATCGCCGCGAGCACGACCGCGGGCGCCACGAGCCAGACGGGACGCCAGCGGCGCAGCGCGACCGCGATCAGCGCCACGGGGAGCGCGACGTAGCGGAGACGCTCGAGGTTCGATCCGATCGACGTCGGGACGAGGTAGGCGCCGAGGCACACGGCCAGGTAGATCCAGAAGACGCCGCGGAGCGTTCTCGCCTGCGGGACGCCTCTCGTGACCATCAGCCCGATCACCCCGAAGATCAGCGACGGGGCGAGCTGCAGCAGGCCGTACGGGAACCGGCCGCCGTCCTGGAACAGGCGCATCATGACGAGCTCGGTCGCGATGCACGCCGCCACGACGGCGATCTGCACACGGGCATGGCGGAGGCTGCGGCGTGCGAGCGCGACACCGCCGAGTACGACGAGCAGGAACGCGAACCCGAGCGGGCTCGCCGCGAGCGTCAGCGCCGCGCACAGCGCGAACCGGCCGCGCCGCCCCTCCTGGAGCGCCCAGAGAGCGAGCAACGCGAATGACATCGCGAGCGCGAACGGGAAGGTGGCGGCGCCGATGATCCCGACCCAGAGGACGGCGAACGCACGGCTCGAGAGGCGCGAGACGGGCCCCCACTGACGGAACACGACGATGCTGAACGCGAAGGCTGCGGCGCTCACCGACGCGAGTGCGAGGACGCGGATGCCGAGCAGCGCCGCCAGCGGGTAGTAGAGCAGGCTGTAGGTGACGAACGAGTAGCGGCCCGCGTACCAGAAGTTGTTCCAGATCGTGAAGCCGTGCTCGAGCAGGAACGTTCGCTGGTAGGCATGTGCCGCCCAGTCGATCCCGGGAGGCGCCGACCACAGCAGTACCGCGGCCAGCGTCGCGGCGAGCGCCGTGGAGATCGTCGCCTCGCGCGCGAGCAGCCTTCGCTCCGCAAGGCTCATCCGGGGAAGCCTACGAAATCAGTCGCGCGCGAGGCGCGACCAAACGGCGACGTCGCTCCGGAGGCCCTCCTTGAAGGCGACGCTGCGGAGGACGCCTTCCAGGCGGTAGCCGTTCCGCTCCGCGACCCGGCTCGACGCGGTGTTCGCCGGGTCGATCCGCAGCTCGATCCGGTCGAGGCCGAGCTCGCCGAGACCCCAGTCCGTGAGCAGCCCGACGGCACGCGAGGCGATACCGCGGCCGCGGGCGGCCGGCGCGACGACGTAGCCGAGCTCGCCCTCCGCCGCGTCGAGGTCGAGCTTCACGAAGGCCGCGAAGCCGACGGCGTCGCGGCCTTCGTCGCGAACGGCGAAGCCGGCGCGCGAGCCTTCCCCCCACCCGTCCTCGTAGCGGCCGAGCCAGCTCTCGAGGAACACCTCGTCGGGCGAGGTCGGGATGTACGTGAAGCGCGCGGTGTCTGTATCGGGCTCCGTCACCCAGCGCATCGCCGGGACGAGCGCGCGCGAGAGGGGCTCGAGGCGGATCGCGTCGTCGGCGAGCGCGGGCTCCGGCGCGGAAAGACGCCTCAGGCGCCGTGGCACTTCTTGAACTTCTTGCCCGACCCGCACGGGCAGGGGTCGTTGCGACCCACGTTCTCGTACTCCGAGTTGACCTTGGGCCGCTGCGCGACCGGTGTGGCGACGCCGCCGGCGGTCGCGAAGCCGGCGGCGGCCGTCGAGGTGCCGCCCGCGGCGAGGATCGCCTCCGAGCCGGCAAGCGGCTGGTGCTCGTAACTCAGGTCGCCGTTCGCGCCGTTCGACGCCGGTCCCTGCTGCAGCTCGGCGCTCTCGTCGGCCGTCACCTCGGCGTGGAAGAGGAGGGTGACGACCTCCTCGCGGATCGCCCGGTTCAGCTCGGCGAACATGACCGCGCCCTCGTTCCGGTACTCGACCAGCGGGTCCTTCTGCGCGAGGCCGCGAAGACCGATGCCTTCGCGCATGTAATCCATGTTCTCGAGGTGCTCGCGCCAGCGGGTGTCGACCACCTGGAGCACGATGAAGCGCTCCAGCTCGCGCATGAAGCCCTCCTGCAGGTCGTTCATCGCCTTCTCGCGTTCGGCGTATGCGTCGAGCGCGTCGTCGAGGAACTCCTGCACGATCTCGTCGCGCTCGAGGCCCTTCAGCTCGTCCGCGGCGACGCCGGTGCCGTAGATCGCATCGAGCGCCCCGACAAGGTCGCCGAGCTCCCACTCCTCCTGCAGCTCCGACATCGTGTAGTCGGCGACGACGCTCGAGATCACCTCGGGGAGCCACTCCTCGCGGAGCTCCTCGGACAGGTCGGCGCCGTGCAGGACGCTGTTCCGCTGCTCGTAGATCACCTGGCGCTGCACGTTCATCACGTCGTCGTACTTGAGGACGTTCTTGCGCATGACGAAGTTCTGCTCCTCGACCTTCTTCTGCGCGTTCTCGATCTGGCGCGAGAGGATGCTCGCCTCCATCGGCTGGTCGTCGGGGAGCTTGAAGCGCTCCATGATCGAGTGGATCCGGTCGCCCGCGAACAGACGGACGAGATCGTCCCGCCCGGAGAGGTAGAAGCGCGTCTCGCCGGGATCGCCCTGGCGGCCGGAGCGACCGCGCAGCTGGTTGTCGATGCGGCGCGCCTCGTGGCGCTCGGTGCCGAGGACGTAGAGGCCGCCGAGGTCGCGCACCGTGTCGTCGATCTTGATGTCGACGCCGCGACCCGCCATGTTGGTCGCGATCGTCACGGAGCCGCGCTTGCCGGCGTCGATGATGATCTCGGCCTCGCGCGCGTGCTCCTTCGCGTTCAGCACGGTGTGCGGTACGCCCTGCCGCTTCAGGAGCTCGCTCAGGTACTCGGACGTCTCGACGGCGATCGTGCCGACGAGAACCGGCTGGCCCTTCTCGTGGCGCTCCTTCACGTCCTGCACGACTGCGTCGAACTTCGCCTCGACCGACTTGAAGATCAGGTCGTTCCTGTCGTCACGCGCGACCGGCACGTTCGTGGGAATCTCGACGACGTTCAGCCCGTAGATCTCGACGAACTCCTTCTCCTCGGTCTTCGCCGTGCCCGTCATCCCGGCGAGCTTCTCGTACAGGCGGAAGTAGTTCTGAAGGGTGATCGTGGCGAGCGTCTGGTGCTCCTCCTGGATCGGCACGCCCTCCTTCGCCTCGACCGCCTGGTGCAGGCCCTCGCTCCAGCGGCGGCCCTCCATGATGCGCCCGGTGAACTCGTCGACGATCTTCACCTCGCCGTCCTGCACGACGTAGTCGACGTCGTTCTTGTAGAGCGCCTGCGCCTTCAGCGCCTGGATCAGGTGGTTGACGAGCTGGACGTTTCCGGGGCTGTAGAGGTTGTCGACGCGGAGCGCGCGCTCGACCTTCTCGATCCCGGACTCGGTCGGCGAGACGGTCTTGTGTTTCTCGTCGTAGAGGAAGTCGTGCTCGCGCGCGAGCTGCTCGTCGTCGAGCTTCGTGCCCTTCGACTGCACGCCGTCGAGCTGCTTGACGACGCGCGCGAAGTCGTAGTACGTCTTCGCCGCGGTGGTCGGCTCGCCCGAGATGATCAGCGGCGTCCGTGCCTCGTCGATCAGGATCGAGTCGACCTCGTCCACGATCGCGTAGCGGTGGCCGCGCTGGACGACGCCGTCGAGGCTGATCGCCATGTTGTCGCGCAGGTAGTCGAAGCCGAACTCCGAGTTCGTGCCGTAGGTGATGTCGGCGTCGTACGCTGCCTTGCGCACAGGGAACGGCATGTTGTTCTCGATCGCGGCGACGGTCGTGTCGAGCCGCTCGAACACCGGGCGGTTCCACTCGGCGTCGCGGTTCGCGAGGTAGTCGTTGACCGTGACGAGGTGCACGCCCTTTCCTTCGAGTGCGTTCAGGTACATCGGCAGGCTCGCGACGAACGTCTTCCCCTCACCGGTCTTCATCTCGGCGATGTCGCCCTCGTGCAGGGCAATGCCGCCCATCATCTGCACGTCGAAGATGCGCTGATCCGACTCGCGCAGGCGCGCCTCGCGGACGGCGGCGAACGCCTCGAAGAGGACGCCCTCGAGCTCCTCCCCGTTCTCGAGCCGCTGCTTGAGCTCGCCCGTCTTCGCGCGCAGCTCGGCGTCGGAGAGCTTCTGGAACTCCGGCTCGAGCGTCGCGATGTAGGCGGCCTGATCCTGCAGACGCTTCAGGCGCCGCCCCTCGCCGAAGCGGAGCGCCCTCTCGAAGGTGTCCATGGCCGGAGACATCCGGGACAGGGTACCGGGTGGGCCTGCGGGGGAGCCCCGCCCCCCGGGGCGCGTACCCAACCTTCACGCGGTGCTCACAGGCGCTGCGCGCAGCGCCTCACAGGGCCGCGGTCTCCACCTCCCACAGGTCGCCGTCGAGGCGTGTCGCCCGCACCACGAACTCCGTTCCCTCCTCGCCGCCGGCCGCCTCGAGGGCAGGAGCCCGGGCGACCCGGCGGTGGCCGTCGACCGTCAGGGTGCGCCCGCCCGACGTCACGACCAACTCGGCCTCGTCCCCGTCGAGCGCGGGCTCGCGCACGACCGCGATCCGGCGGCCCGCGACGCCCCAGAGCGAGCCGCTGCGGCGCACGCCCTCGGCCCGGTAAGGCGGCTCGAGCCGCCCCTCGAGCGCATCGGCGAGTGGCGACAGGTCACCGCCGGCGGCGTCGTCGACTTCCCCGTCGTCGTCGACGACGAGGGAGCCGTCCGGAAGCGCGGCGAAGTGGACCTCGTCGCCGCCGAGCGAAGGCGCCTCCGCTGTCGCGACCGCGTCCCAGCGCCGCGCCCGCGGCACGCCGTGGATCCCCGGCTCGCCTCGCTGCTCGCCGTCCCAGCCCGGCGGCGCCGCCGCTGGGCCCCGCGAGCCCACCGCCTCGTCGAGCGACAGCCCGCCGGCGGCTGCGAGCCGGCGGTGGAGTGGCTGCCTGCGCCCGAAGAGCCGCACCCGGTGGTCAGGAAGCGGCCGCTTCGCCGCTGTGGCCGGCGTGGCGGCGTGGCTCGACGGTCCGCCGCTCGCGGTAGCGCTTCACCTGGCGCTCGAGCTTCTCGGCCAGCTGGTCGATCGACGCCTTCATGTCCGGCGACGCCTCGCGAGCGCGCAGAGTCGGGCCCTTGGTGAAGATCGTCGCCTCCGCCACGTGGCTGGCCGCGATCGACGGGTTCCGCTGCTCGGACAGCTCCAGCTCGACCTGCGTCTGGTCGGCGAGCTGCTTGCCGATCTTCGCGAGCTTGCGTTCCGCGTACTCGCGCATCGACGGCGTGACCTCCACGTTCTTCCCCTTCACCTGAAGCCTCATCACGGACCTCCTTCGGTGGTGGTCGGTCGATGCTCTGAGCGTAACCGACGACCGCCCGCAGGCGCGTTCAAGGCCCTCATGCGCGGACGGTGCGGGCGAACGTGACGACATCGACGCTGCGGGCCCCGGCCCGACGAAGCGCGGTAGCCCCCGAGGCGGCGGTCGCGCCGGTGGTGTAGACGTCGTCCACGAGGACCACCTTCCGGGGTGCGGCGGCCACGGCGACGAACGCATCGCGCGCGTTCAGGAGCCGCTCCGAGCGTGTCAGCGCGGCCTGGCGGCCGCCGCCGCGGTGGCGCAGGAGGAGCGGCGCGACCTCGAGGTCCCAGTGGACGCCGAGGCACCGGGCGAGCCGCTCGGCGGGATGGTGACCGCGGCGCAGCAGCCGTTCGGGATCGGCCGGGATATACGTGATGACGTCCGCCGCCGGCCGGGCGACGACCTCGGCGACGAGCTCGGCGGCGAGAGGCGCAGCGCGGCGGAGGCCGTGCTCCTTCCACGCCGCCACGAGGGCGCGTGAAGCCCCCGAGTACGAGACCGCGGCCCGGGCGGTCGCGAAGCCGAGGCGCCGGCCGGTGCACTCGCGGCAGCGCTCGACCGGCCACACCGTCGGTGCGCCACAGCGGCTGCACCAGGGCGGCCGCAGCCTGCGCAGCGAGCGCGTACAGCCGGCGCAGAGCACCGGCGCGGAGGCGCCGCACGAGACGCAGCGCCGGGGAAGTGCAAGCTCGAGAAGCCACGCAGTCGACGGTAGGCGCGGAAGCGCGGAATGTGGGTCACACACTCGTGCCGAATGTGTGACTTCCCCTCCACGGCTACTGCGGGGAGTACGTGTCCCGGGGCGGCAGCCCGGAAGCGATCCGCAGCCGGTTGTCCGCCTCGAGCAGCTGCTCGTGGTTCCCGATGTCGAACCAGGGCTCGCGGAACACCCAGCCGTAGACCGGCTCGTGCCGCTGAAGCCAGCCGACGAAGCGCCCCGGCTGGTCCGATCCGTGCTCGCCTTCGAGGTACGGCCCGAGCAAGGGCACGTGCTCGCGGTGGAAGACGTACGTTGCCGTCGCCGCCAGTGAGGAGACCGGATCGGCGGGCTTCTCCACGAACGACCGCATGCGGCCGTCGTCGTCGAGCTCGACGACGCCGTAGTGCGACGCGAGCTCGAGCGAGCCGACATCGCGCACCGCAACCGCGCTCGCCCGGCCCTTCTCGCGCCAGAACGAGACGAGATCGGCGAGCCGGAAGTCGAACAGGTTGTCGCCCGCGATCACGATCAGGTCGTCGTCGATCCCCGCCTGCTCCACCACGAAGAGCATGTCGCCGATCGCCCCGAGCCGGTCGTCGTTGGACGTGGTGCCGTCGTCGTGCACCGTCACCTCGCGGCCGCGGCTCCATTCCAGGAACGCAGGCGCCTTGCGCGCGTTCGTGACGACGTGAACCTCGTCGACGTCCGTGACCTCGGCGAGCTTGTCGAGGATGCGGTCGATGATCGGGCGTCCCCCGACGGGGAGCAGCTCCTTCGACCACGTGTCCGTGAGCGGCCGGAGCCGGGTGGCATAGCCCGCGGCGAGGATCAGCGCCTTCAGGCCGCGACCGCTCCCGCGAGCGAGGTGAGATAGGGCGCGCGATGGACGCCGTGCTCCGTCACGATCGCCGCGATCAGCTGCGCGGGGGTGACGTCGAACGCGGGGTTGCGCGCCCGGAAGCGGGTCGTCACCTCCGCCGGGTCGCGCTCCTCGATCGGGATCGCGGCACCGTCGGGGGTCGCGAGGTCGACGGTCGTGCTCGGCGCGACCACGTAGAGGGGCAGTCCGTGATGATGCGCGAGGACGGCGAGCGAGTAGGTGCCGATCTTGTTCGCGCTGTCGCCGTTCGCCGCGATTCGGTCGGCGCCCGTGATGACGCAGTCGACGTCGCCGGCCGCCATCAGCGACGCAGCGGCGGAGTCGGCGATCACCGCGTGCGGGATCGAGGCCGCCTCGAGCTCCCACGCCGTCAGCCGCGCCCCCTGGAGGAGCGGACGCGTCTCGTCGACCCAGACGTGCTCCAGCAGACCGCGCTCGAACGCCGTCAGCAGCGCCCCGACGGCGCTGCCGTACCCGCCCGTGGCAAGCCCGCCCGCGTTGCAGTGCGTGAGCGCGCGCGTGCCGGGCGCGAGCAGGTCTGCCGTGTGCGAGGCCATGCGCCGGCAGCGCTCGACCTCGTCGGCATGGATGCGGCGGGCATGATCGGCGGTCGGGTCGTCGCGCATCTCGTCGAGGGCCCAGGCGAGGTTGACGGCGGTCGGCCGCGAAGCGCGCAGGGCGGCGTCGGCCGCGTAGAGATCCTCGCCCGACGCAGCGGCCAGTGCGATGCCGTAGGCGGCGGCCACGCCGATCGCGGGTGCGCCGCGGACGACCATCGTCGTGATCGCCTCGGCGAGCGCGGCGGCGGTCGCACAACGTACCTCCACTACCTCGTCCGGGAGCCTGCGCTGGTCGAGGAGGACGACGGCGTCCTCCTCGAGCCGCACGATCTCTTCCGGGGCGAGGCCCTCGCTCACGTGCCTTCGTTCCACGAGGCGAGGTACGTCGCCTGCTCCTCCGTCAGCTTGTCGATCTCGACGCCCATCGTCTCGAGCTTGAGCCGGGCGATCTCCTCGTCGATCTCCCGCGGCACCGGGTACACCTTCTTCTCGAGGGAGGAAGCGTTCTCGACCGCGTACTCGGTGGCGAGCGCCTGGTTCGCGAAGCTCATGTCCATCACGATCGCCGGGTGGCCCTCGGCGGCCGAGATGTTCACCAGCCGCCCGTCGGCGAGCAGGAACACGCGGCGGCCGTCCTCGTACCTGAACTCCTCGACGAAGTTCCGCGCCTCCCGCGTCTCGGTCGCGAGCGCGCGCAGCGCCGGAATGTCGATCTCGACGTTGAAGTGGCCCGTGTTGCAGATGATCGCGCCGTCCTTCAGCGACGCCAGATGCTCGGCGGAGAGCACGTGCTTGTCGCCGGTCGCCGTGCAGAAGACGTCGCCGATCCGCGCCGCCTGCTCCATCGGCATCACCTCGTAGCCGTCCATCAGGGCCTCGAGCGCGCGCATCGGGTCGACTTCGGTCACGATCACGTGGGCGCCCATTCCCCGCGCGCGCATCGCGACGCCACGCCCGACCCAGCCGTAGCCCGCGACGACGAAGCGCTTGCCCGCGATCAGGACGTTCGTCGAGCGGATGATCCCGTCGATCGTCGACTGGCCCGTGCCGTAGCGGTTGTCGAAGAAGTGCTTCGTCCGGGCCTCGTTGACCGCGACGACCGGGAACTCGAGCGCACCGTCGGCCTCCATCGCCTTCAGGCGGATGACGCCCGTGGTCGTCTCCTCCATGCCCGCGATGATGTCGCCGAGTTGCTCCCGCCGGTCCGTGTGGAGGACGCCGATCACGTCGGCGCCGTCGTCCATCGTCAGCTGCGGCTTGTGGTCGACGGCGGCCATGATGTGGGAGTAGTAGGTGTCGTTGTCCTCGCCCTTGATCGCGAAGACCGGGATGCCGAACTCCTCGACGAGCGCCGCCGCGACGTCGTCCTGCGTCGAGAGCGGGTTCGAGGCGCAGAGCACGACGTCTGCACCGCCGGCCTTCAGCGTCCGCATCAGGTTCGCGGTCTCCGTCGTCACGTGCAGGCAGGCCGAGATGCGGTAGCCGCGGAGCGGCTGCTCGCGCTCGAAGCGCTCGCGGATCGCGGTGAGCACCGGCATCTGCCGGTCGGCCCACATGATGCGCCGCACGCCTTCGGGCGCGAGCGACAGGTCCTTGACGTCGTGCTTGGCGGTGGTTGCCATGAGTCCCTTTCTTCGGGTCGCGGGGAGTGTAGAGCCGGTCAGGCGGCGAGCAGCCGCTCCTGCTTGCGCTGCTCCCACTCGACCCACGAGACGGCATCCTCGCCGACTGCGAGCCAGCTCGAGACGGCACGGTGCAGGTCGGGCTCGCGACGGAGCCGGCGCGCGAAAGCGAGGTCGGAGAGGTCGAGCCCGAACGCGTCGCGAAGAGCACGGAGCGATCGGAGCCGGTTGAGCTCGGAAAGGCCGTAGACGCGATATCCCGCGGCCGTCCGGGCGGGAGCGACGAGACCCTGCTCCTCCAGGTAGCGGAGCATGCGTGCCGACCAGCCCGTCTCGGCGGCGGCGGCTCCGACGGTCAGCGGCGCGGGCACACCCGCAACCTTACCATGCGCGTGTGAAGGTTCGCTAGGGGGCCGACGTTCCCTCACGGCCGTACGCGTCCTCGAGCCGCACGACGTCGTCGAGCTGCGGCGTCGAGACCTCGAGGATCGTCGTGTCCTCGAGCGCCGTCACCCGGTGGACCGTGCCCGGCCGGTAGTGGAACGCGGCCCCGGGCCCGACCACCTCCTCGCGGAGCACCTTCTCCCCCGCGTCACCGAGCTCGAGCCTCGCCCGTCCGGACTGGACGAGCCACGACTCGTCCTTTTCCCGGTGGAACTGCAGCGACAGCGAGTGGCCCGCCTTCACGTGCAGCACCTTGCCGCAGTAGACGTCCGTGAGCGCCCAGATCAGCTCGTGCCCCCAGGGCTTCTCGACCCTGCGCACGTCCACGGCCCAGCGGTCGAGCGTCTCCAGGTTCGGGGAGTCCACGGCAGGCGGAGCCTACGCTTCGAGCCACTCGGGATGCGCGGCGACGTGCTCCTGCGCGACGCGGAGCTCCTTCGGCGTGTTCACGGTCAGCCAGAGCCCGTCGTGCCGGTACGCGCGCAGGCGGCCCTCGGCGGCGAGCTCCGGGAACGTCGACGACTCGTGGTCTCCTCTCTCCGGGAAGCGCGC
>DASUAX010000043.1:0-8166 GCA_035763525.1 Gaiellaceae bacterium | reverse complement strand
CGCTTCCGATGTCGCGGGAAAACCGCACGGAGATTGGTGACATCGCCGATGCGGTCTGGCCGAGGTGAGTGGATCATTTGCGGTACCGAGAATCCGAGGAGGCGAGCGAGTGATGATGTACGGGCACGACGCCTGGGACTGGTTCTGGATGGTCCCGATGATGCTGTTCTGGGTGCTCGTCCTCGGCGCCGTGGTCTACGCGGCCGTCCGGCTGGCGAACCGCGACTCCCACCAGCACTAATCGGCTCCAGCCGCAGGCGCGGCGCGAGCCCGTGCTCGCGCTGAAGCGCGAGGAAGCGCTCGCGGTCGTCCCGCCGCCGCGCGCCCACCTCCTCGGCGGTCGTGCGGCCGCGGGCGAGATCGCGCGTCGCCTGGACGAGCGCCTCCGAGCGCGGATAGATGCCGGGACGAGCGCGGTCGCGCCGCTCATCGCGCTCCCGCCACGAGCGCGTACCCGGCGCCGACGTACGCGAGCTCCCGCTCGAGTACGAGCCCGGAGTGCCACTCGACGCAGGCGGCGACCCGCTCGATCAGCGCGCGGACGTCGCCCGCGCTTGCGCCGCCGGCGTTGAGGACGAAATTCGCATGCCGACGCGAGACGACCGCGCCGCCCACGCGCAGCCCCTTCAGGCCTGCGGCGTCGATCGCCCGCGCGGCGGACAAGCCGGGCGGGTTCCGAAAGGCGCAGCCGGCGCTCCGGGTCGCGGCGGCGACCGGATGGCGTTCGGCCCGCCAGGCGAGGTTGGCGCGTACGACCTCGCGGAGAGCACCCGGATCGGCCGGCGCGAGCCGCAGCGTCGCGTCGAGCAGCACCGCGTCGCCCTCGTGCAGCCTGCTTGCGTCGTAGCCGAAGCCGAACCAGTCGCGATCGACGTGCTCGACGACGCCGTCGACCAACACGGTCGCCGACTCGACCAGCTCGGCCACGAACACGAGCCGGCTCCGGTCGGGCGAGAGGAAGTGGAGGTTCTGCCAGAGCGCGCCGCCGAGGGTCGAGGGGATACCGGCGTAGTGCTCGAGCCCGGACCAGCCGAGATCGACCGTCGCAGCGATCAGCCGCTCGATCGCGACGCCGCTCTCCGCGCGGACGCGATTCCCCTGTAGCAGCTCGAACCGCGTCGAGCGCGCGTTGCGGACGACGAGCCCGTCGAAGCCGTCGTCGGAGACGAGGACGTTCGAGCCACGCCCCAGCAGCGTGTACGGCAACGCGCGCCGCTCGGCCCACAGCACCGCCTCCTGCAACTGCGCAGCGTCCGCGACGTCGGCGAGCAGCCGCGCCGGCCCGCCGATCCCGAGGGTCGTGTACGGGGCGAGCCACACCTCGAAGCGGAGCGGCGGCGTTCTCATCCCGGCGCGAGCCCGCGATCCAGGTGCTGCTCGCCGGCGCGCAGGAGCGGCTGACGCTCCCGGCGCACGTAGAGCTCGCCGTCGAGAGCTCGGGCGATGGCGAAGAGCAGCCGGGAGAGAGCCGCCAGATACGCGGCGAAGCAGGCGTCCCCATCGTCTCGACGGACGAGACGCGAGGCACGGCGCGAAAGGGCTCCGGCCTGGCGGAGGCGGATCGCGGCCGGGGAGACGGAGACGGCGAGCCGCGGCCACGGCGGTCGCTCGCGCTCCAGCTCCCGCCGTCGCGTCTCGAGCCAGGCAACCTGCGCAGCCGAGATGCGCCCGCCGTGCCGCGCTACCGGGAGCTCCGTCCGCGCGTGTGCGATCCAGGGACGGAAGCGGGAGCCGGCAGGCAGGGCGCGCTCGGCCTGTGCCAGCGCGTCGGCCAGGTGGGCGATGCGCGCGGCGTCCGGCGTCATGCGGCAACGCGGCCGCGGTGCGGGTGCGGCCGTGGGATCACGCGCAGGCGACGGGGACGCGACGCGAGCGCGGGAGCGCACGCGCGGCGGTCCGGCTCGCCGTGGATCAGCGCCAGCACGCGGTCGACCTCGCCTGCCCGGAAGAGACGCGCCGGCGTCTCCCCGCTCCCGTGCAGCGGCGTCGTCATGAACAGGTGCAGGTCGAGGCTCGTCCAGCCGACAGCAGCCGCGGCCCCTAGAACGGAGGAGAGCGCCGACCGCGGCCGCCCGTCGTCGAACTGCCAGCCGGGCAGGAAGCAGCCGAGCCCGCTCCGGTGCGCCTGGCGCATCGGCCACGGTCCCGGAATCGCGAGCAACTCGCCGGCGCGGACGAGCGCTTCGACCCGGGCGACGTCAATTCCCATCCGCTCTGCCGCCCAGGGCAACGTCAGCGCCTCGTCGCGCAGCCGGCGGTATGCAGCGGCCAACTGCTCCTCGGTGGGCGTCGCGAGCGTGCCTGTGCGAGGCGGGTCGGGATACGGGGGCGTGATCATGCCGCGACCAGTGCCGGCGCGACCGTGACCGTGCCGAGGCGGTAGTCGACGGCTCCGGCAATCGTCCGGCCGATGAAGCACCGATCGTGTGCCGCCCTTGCAGCATGGTCGTACTCGACGCTTCGCGACGCGTCGCCGCCGATGATCGTCGGCGAGACCGTCAGCTGCGCGAAGCGCGCATGCTCCGGGTAGCCGCTGACCGTGGCGGTCGCCGCGACGCGTACGCCGCTCGCCGGCAGCCCGGCGCGGCGCAGGACTCCGTTGAGCGTCGCCGAGTAGCAGGCGCCGACCGCACAAACGAGCAGCTCCTCCGGGTTCGAGCCGACGCCTCGGCCGCCCATCGACGCGGGCACCGAGTACTCCAGCTCGAGATCGTCGGTGACGATCCTCCCGGCTCCCTCGCCGCCGCTGCCCGCCCACTCGAGCTGCACTGCGAACGGAAGCTCTGCCATCACCGCTCACCTCCTGAATCGCTCTTCCATCAGTCTATACCTTTTACACCGCATCAATGGTGTAAAATGAGGGCGTCTCAGGAAGAAGGATCCCGATGAGGATCGACTACCGGAACGTCGCGCCCGAGGCGATCCAGGCGATGGCCGGGCTCGAGCACGTCGTCCACGAGAGCACGCTCGAGCCGGAGCTGCGCGAGGCGCTGCTGCTGCTGCCGCGGACAGGCGCGCCCGCCGACGTCTACCTCGAGCTGGAGCGCCGCTTCGACCAGGAGGAGATGGTCGCGCTGACGTTGGCGATCGTCGCGATCAACGGCCGGAACCGCTTCGCCGTCGGGCCGCGTAGCCCGGTCGGCCATTACGTCTCCCCCCACACCCGGGTCATGGAAGGAGCAGGACGATGAGAACCGACGGCAGCCTCGTCGGCACCCGCTGGGGCCCGATCTCGGCGATCGGACCGCAGCCGCGCCGGCTGCACGAGAACGAAGCCTGGGTGGGGACGCCCATCCGACCGTGGGGCTCGCGGCGGCTGCCGCGGACGCTCCAAGCGAGCGACCGCCGGCGCACGCTCTTCCGCGAGCTCCTTCGACGCGCCGAGGGCGTACCGGCCGCGTTCGCCGACGGGGAAACCGGTGTCGTGGACACGGTCGTCTTCCCTGTGCTCGGCTTCGACTTCTGGCCGAGCGAACTGCTCGTCGCCACCCGGCACGGGCATCGCCGCGTGCCGCGCAGCGAGGTGCTCCAGATCGACGTCCGCGAGCCGCGGATCGTCGTCGGGACGACCTCACGCGAGCCGCTTGAACGTCACCGCGGCCGCCGGAACGAGCGACACGGCGACGAGCACCGCCTCCATCGCCTCCAGCGTCGGCACGATCTCGTCCAGGTACGGATGCTCCCCCGCCGGCACCGGCAGAAGACCGACGCGCTGGTAGGCGGCCGCTAGCCGGGGGCCGGCGGCGTGCGCGTCGAACCCTTGCTCGAGATCCCCGTCGACCGAACGCACCGCGAGCTCGAGCAGCTCCGGCGCATCGGCCGAGACGGCGAGCGCGCGCCGCAGGTCGGCCAGGCAGGCCCGCATCTCCGGCACGTAGTCGTGCCACGACGGATGCGGCACCGGGAACGCGTCCGCCGGCTCGGTGACCGTCTCGTACAGGCCTCGCTGCTCCGCGCGCATCGGCGGCGGTCAGGCGCCGCCGCCGACGAGCAGGCCCGCCACCTACTCGAGGAAGCGACGGTCGGCAGCGACGTCGTCGACGACCTCTGTGACAGCGCTCGCAGCGGCCGCACCGCAGACGCCGACGCCGACCGGGATCCGGACCCATTCGTAGAGGAGCCGCACGACCGCCTCGTCGCCGCCACCCTCGGCAAGGGCAGGCCGGATCGCCCCGAACAGGCGCCTGCAGTTGTCGGTCTCCTCCACGCTCCGCCTCCGACCGACCGGCGAGGCCGGCTCCGGTCTATCCTAGGCGGTCGCCTCCTGCCGGGACGCGACGCGGGTATGGCTCCAGTGACGTCGATCAGCAGGCCGACGCCGAAGGCGGCGATGC
Source organism: Gaiellaceae bacterium (assembly GCA_035763525.1). Lineage (GTDB taxonomy): Bacteria > Actinomycetota > Thermoleophilia > Gaiellales > Gaiellaceae > PALSA-600. The sequence goes on along the minus strand of DASUAX010000043.1, from coordinate 3,832 downwards.
GGGGGCTGCTTGCGCTCGCGGCCGCGTCGGTCGTGGTGCGCGCGATCTTCGACGCGGGCGGTGGGGTGCGCGTTGCGTCGCTCGTCCTGCGACAGCTCCGCTACGGCAGGCCGCGCGCACATCCGCCCGAGCAGAGCCGACTGTACGCGCGCGGCCGCCACCGTCTCGAGACGCATCTCGGAGGCCGCCCGGACGGGCGTCGCGTCGTCGTCGCCCTGTCGGTCGAAGGGCACCCTTCCTCGGCCGTCTACCGCGTCGGCGAGAGCGATCCATGGCACGACTTCGAGCGCCAGGCCGGCCTGGTCGGCGCGGCCTGGGGCCCGTGCCGATCCGTCAGTGCCGGTCTGTGAGGCGTCATGCCTGAGCTGCCGGAGGTGGAGACGATCCGGCGGGGCCTCGAGAGGACCGTCGCCGGGCGCCGGATCGAGCAGGTCGACGTGCTCTGGCAGCCGTCGCTGCGCGCGGCGAGCGATGGTGGCCTCCGCGGCCGCTGTCTGACCGGGATCCGCCGCCGCGGGAAGCTGCTGATCGTCGACCTCGACGGCGGCCGGCACCTGCTCGTCCACCCGATGATGACCGGGCAGCTCGTGGTCGTCGATGGCGAACGGACGCTGTTTGCCGGCGGCCACCCCTCGCGGAGCATGCTCGGCCCGATGCCGAACCCGACCACGCGCGTCGTCTTCCGGCTCGACGGCGACCGCACCCTCTACTTCAACGACGGACGCAAGTTCGGACGGCTCCGGCTCGTCGACGACGCCGCGCTCGCCGCCGACCCGTTCCTCACGCGGCTCGGACCGGAGCCGCTGGGCAGCGAGTTCACGCTCGCCGCCTTTCGCAAGCAGCTCGCGCGCCATGCGCGCGCGCCGGTGAAGGCCGTCCTGCTCGACCAGACGGTCGTCGCCGGGATCGGGAACATCTACGCGGACGAGTCGCTCCACCTCGCGCGCGTCCATCCGCGCCGGCCGGCCGGCAGCTTGACCGCCGCCGAGTCGCGCCGCCTGTACGAGGCTGTTCGGACGACGCTCGCGCAGGCCGTCGAGAGCGGCGGCACGAGCTTCGCCGAGTACGTCAACGAGGTGCGCGGACGGGAGGGCTACCTGGCACGGGCGCGCGTCTTCCAGCGCCAGGGGATGCCGTGTCTCGTCTGCGGGACGACGATCGAGCGGATCCGGGTCGCCGGCCGCGGCACGAACGTCTGCCCCCGCTGCCAGCGCTACCCGTGAACGATTCGGTTCCGCGGGCCCGGTCGACGAGCTCGTGCGGGTCGGCCGGGACTCGCCCGCTACTGGCTCGCGAGCGCCAGCACGCGCGGAAAGAGGAGGTTGTTCTCCTCGTGAACGTGCTGATGCAGGTCGAGCTCGAACGCCTCGAGCGCCCGCAACAGGCTGCGATGCGTGCCGCAGTAGGCGCTCTCGGTCTCGTAGCCGCCCGCCAACTCGCGCAGCGCCGCCAGCGCGTCGCCGGTTACGGTGTGCTCGGCGGTGTGCTCCTCGACCAGCTCGACCGCCGTCGCGTCTCCGCGCTCGCCTGCCGCGAGGGCGCGGGCAACTGGGAAGACGCTGGTCTCCTCGGTGGAGAGATGCTCGCGCAGGTCGCGGACGAGCGTCGTGAAGAGCCGCCCGAGGTCGTGCAGCTCCGCATGGACCCCGCCGTGGACGCGGACGACGGTGGCGAGCAGCTCTTCGATCCGCGGCAGTTCCCGGCGCAGCCGGTCGTGGTGCGCGCCGACGATGTGGTCGCACAGCTCGGGGACCGTCGCTCCGCGCAGGTCGTGTGGGTCGACGCGGCGGAGCGCCGCAGCGTTCGCGAGCTGCTCGAGCAGGACGGCGACCGTTGCAGCGTCGAGCCCGCGGCGGCGGCATGCCTCGGCGAGCGTCTGGCCGCCGCCGCAGCAGTAGTCGAGCCGCAGTTGCTCGAGCGTCTCGGTGAGCGCCGGGCGCTCCGCCACCAGTGCGCCGAGCGTCTGCTCCGGGTCGATTCGCGTCACCGTCACGACAACCACTATTTTACACCATCATGACGATGCTAATGTTCGTGCATGGGAAGCGGCCGCGTCCTCGTCTCCGGTGAAGTCGCCCGGCCGATCGAGCTGCGCGCGCCCGACCTGACCGGCCTCGCCGACGGCAAGCTGACCGCCGACTTCCGCTGCCGCGAGGGCTGGAGCCGCCCCGGCGTGCGCTGGCGCGGCATCCGGCTCGCGAAGCTGCTTGCGCTCGCCGGCGCGACCGACGCGGCCCGCTTCGTCACCGTCGGCTCCGGCGAGTACACCGTCGTGCTTACCCGTGCGCAGGCCGAGGACGAGCGAGTCTTGCTCGCGCTCGAGCGCGACGGCAAGCCGCTCGACCTCGCCGACGGCGTCCCCCGGCTCGTCGGCCCCTCCGACTGGGATTGCTTCAACAGCGTCAAGGCGGTCGATCGCATCGAGCTGACCCGCGAGCCGGCTCGGGCCACGGCGGAAGCGACCGCACTGGCGCGTCTCGAGTCGAGCCGGTAGTTGGGACGCTACCGCGGCCCGGTCGAGAAGCTGTCCCGCCGCGAGGGGGTGCAGCTTTACCTGAAGGGCGAGCGCGTCCTCGCCGGCAAGAGCGCCCTCGAGCGGCATCCGTACCCGCCCGGCGAGCACGGCCGCGGCCGCCAGCGTCCCTCGGAGTACCGGCTGCAGCTACGCGAGAAGCAGAAGGCGAAGCGGCTGTACGGGCTGCGCGAGCGCCAGTTCCGGCGCCTGTTCCGGCGTACGCGGGGAGACGGACAGCTGCTGCGGAGCCTCGAGCTGCGGCTCGACAACGTCCTCTTCCGGCTCGGTTTCGCGTCGACGCGTGCGCAGGCGCGGCAGTTCGTCGTGCATGGGCACGTGCAGGTGAACGGCCGCAAGGTCGACGTGCCCTCGTTCCGGATGCGCCCGGGCGACCGTGTCTCGCTACGAGCCGACAGCACGATCGAGCCGCTCGTCCGCGAGGCGACCGACTTCGTCTCGGTCGCGCCGCGCTGGCTGCTCGCCGACCACGACGAGCTCTGGGGTCGCGTCGAGCGCGAACCGGCGCGCGAGGAAATCGACGCGCCGGTCGACGAGAAGCTGATCGTCGAGTTCTACTCACGCTAGCCCGACTGCGCCGTCAGCGGAGGCGGCGTTCGACCGACTCCACGTCCCGGGCAAGGCGTCCCGCCGCCGCCTGCGGCCGGTAGTCGAGCTTGATGAACACGCTCACACGCGGTGCGCCTTCGGCGACTTTCTCCACCGACGCCCGGATGACGTCCATCACCTCCTCCCACTCGCCTTCGACATTCGTGAACATCGCGTTCGTCTCGTTGGGCAACCCGCTCTGCCGCACCACCTGAACCGCGTCGGCAACGAGACCGCCGACCGACTCGCCTGCGCCGAGTGGAGTGATCGAAAACGCTGCCAGCACGATTCTCGCCTCACCCGCGGTAGCTGAGCATCCGGCCCCAGGTGTCGTCCGTGCCCCAGATGCCGGCGCGCAGGCACTCGAGTTGGACGATCTGGCTGTGGTCGACGAACAGGTTGACGTCGATGCCGCAGTTCTTCACGTACCAGCTGAAGACGTCGGGGTCGGCAGCCTCGAACATCACGTGCTCGAGCCCGAGCTCGGAGGCGATGCGCGAGACGATGTCGGTGCGCCAGTCGCGCACCTGCTCCGTGATCCCTTCCGACTCGATCATGAGCATCCGGGCGCCGGCGTCGAGGTGGCGCTTCGCGAGCTCGATCGCCTGGCCGACGTCCCGCGTGCCCTGGGCCTCGAGCGCCTCGACGGTGGATGCCCCGCCGGCGCCGAACTGGATCCCGACCTCCGGCTTCGGCTTCAGGCCCGCCTCG
>DASUAX010000042.1:0-8427 GCA_035763525.1 Gaiellaceae bacterium | reverse complement strand
CGGCGTCTCGTAATAGGTCATCTCGGCGCTCTTGCCGCGCCCGAAGATCCCGGAGATCCGGGCGACCACGCGCACAGCACGCGGCGACGACGGCGCGACCGCGTCGATCTCGATCCCGTAGACGCCGAACGTGCTGCCGTCCTCGAGCCCCGTGCCGCGAAAGAGCCACGGCGCGCGCTGTCTGCCGACGACGCTGAACGGGGTGTTCGGATACCTGTCGTGGTTCCAGTCGACGTACTGGATGCCGACGAGCGACGCCTCGGGGCGGCCGAGGTCTCGCCAGCGGAGGCGCCCGTCCATGAGCTCGCCGTGCTTCGAGACCTTGTAGAAGAAGTTGTTCGACGACAGAAATGCGAGGTTGCCGCCGAGATTGCGGTAACGAGTGACGACGTCGAGCTCGTGCTCCGTCACGTACTCCTCGTGCCCTGGGAAGACGATCAGGTCGTAGGCGCGGGCGAGCGCGTCGCCGCTCGCCACGCGATCGAGGTCGTCGTCCGAGAAGAAATCCGCGTGCGCATGGCGGAGCGCGAGCCAGCGGAGAAAGCCGCGATCGTAGCCGTGGTAGTGCGGCGGCACGCCGCCCTCGACGTACGGTCGGCCGAGGTCGATCGTGTGCACGGAGGAGTCGAGGTACCAGGAATCGTCGTCCTCGTAGTTGTAGGCCTGCCACGTGTTCGTGGGCAGCACGACGGCGACGCGGTGCGCGCCGAGCCGCGCGGGGCGCAAGACGAACGGGGCGAACCAGGTGCCGCGGGGCGAGCTGACCCGTGCGTAGTAGAGGCCGCTTGGCCACTCCCCGATCGACAGGGCCACCGTCGCGGCAGTCGAGTCGACGTGGAGGACGGTAGACACCGGCGCACCCTGCATCGGCCCGCGGCGCGCCGCGCCGGCGTGGAACATCTGGACGCGCAGCGGCCGCGCCGCGCCTCGAAGGCGAAGCACGGCGACGGAACCGGGCGCATAGCTCCGCTGCGCAAACGCCGCCTGCACGGCCGCGGTCGGCGGTGTCGCGGTCAGGCCCGACGAGGCATTGCCGGCCGGGCCGGCGAGGCCGCAGGCCGAGACGAGGGGCAGCAAGGCGAGGAGCGCGATCGGGCGGATGGCCGGCATGCGGCCACCGTCCGGTCGGGCCGCCACCCCGGGCTAACGGGCGCCTAACGCCCGTGCAATGCGCCGTCAGCGCACGAGGCTGCGCTGCTCGGCGGCGGTGAGCCTGCCGCCGGTGGCGCGGATGCGTGCGTCCGCGAGACGCAGGAGCTCGTCGAGGCCGCCGCAGACGCCGCAGCGGTAGCTGCGCACGGTGCCGTCGAGGGACGCGGCGACCACGCGGCGCGCGCTGACGAACGCCGCGCCGACAAGCGCCGCGGCCGGACCGCGGAGGTACGCGAGCCGCTCGCCCGTGTCCGCGCGGAAGAGCGCGGCGGTCGTCGGGCCCGAGCTGACGATCCAGCGGCCGTCGGGGCTGAACGCGACATCGCGGACGACCGCGAACTGCGCGCGCAGCACCTGTTCCGGGTGACCGCTTGCGGCGTCCCAGAGCCGCACGTCGTGGTCGAAGCTCGAGGTTGCGATCTTGGTGCCGTCCGGCGAGAACGCGACCGCGGTCACGGGCTTCGTGTGGCCGCGCAGCACGAGCAGAACCCGCCCGGTGCGGAGGTCGCGCACCCGCGCCGTGTCGTCCGCGTCGGCGGTCGCGAGACGGAGGCCGTCCGGGCTGATCGCGAGACCGGCGACGGCCGCGGCCTCGCGAAAGCGAAGCGTGCGGCCGGCCGAGCGCACCACGACCCGGCCGTCTCGCGACGCCGCCGCCACGGTCGCGCCGCGGGCCGCGATCGCGCTCACCGGCTCCCCGAACGAGACGAGCGTGCGCCGTGCGCCCGGCGACGACCATCGGAGCACGCGCCCGTCGTGGTCGCCCGTGAGCAGCGTGCCGTCGTCGACCGCAAGCGCCGTCACGGGCCCCGTGGGATACGTCACGTCCGGCCGCCCGTCGCGGAGGAGCAGCGTCGCGGTACGCGTGCCGACCGCCGTTGCACCCGGCTGCGCGGCAAAGGCGCTGCAACAGCCGGCCGGACGGGCGACGACGCCGAGATCCGGCGCGATCCCCGGATCCCAGATGCGCGCGCCGCCGAGCCGGGATCCGGTCACCGCGAGCCGGGACGTCGGCGAGAACGCGAGTGCGCTCACCGCCTCGTCGTGGCGTGCGAGGACGGCGACGGGGCGGCCGCTGCGTGCGAAGACGCGGGTGACACCATCGGTGCCACCGGTCGCGAGCGCCGTACCGTCGCGGTTGAACGCGACGCGCGTCAGCTGTGCCGGGGTGATCGCGATCGTCGCGAGCGTGCCGGCCGGCACGTTCCACACGCGCACGGCGCCGTCGGTCCCTGCGGTCGCGACGACCGACCCGTCGGGAGCGAGCGCGACGTCCGCCACGTCGGAGCCCGTGTCGATCGAGACCGCGTGGCGGCCGTTGCGCCAGACCGTCACGCGCCGTCCCGCCGCGCCTGCGAGCACGCGACCGTCGGCGTCCAGCGCCACCGCCGTCTGCACGGACGGCGCGCGCACGACCGTTTCGCCTCGGCGACCGCGGACGACGACACGGCCGTCGAGCGTCGCGACGCCGACGCGCGCTCCGTCGCCCGCGATCGCGAGTGCGCGCACCGGGCTCCTGACTCGGAAGCCGAAGCTCGTGGCGCCGGCGTCGAGAGCGCGCACCTCCACGAGCCTGCGCGCCGCGACGGCAAGCGCCGAGCCGTCGGACGCGAACGCCGCGGCGCGGACATGCGGCACGAGCTGCACCGTCTGCTCCGCGGGGCCCCCGCCCGTCGCGAACGTGCGCAACACACCCTCGGCGTCGACCGTGAGAACGCCGGTGTCGCCGAATCCCGCGCCGACGACAGGCGCCGTGCCGCCGTCGAGGATCGCGCGGGCCCGCGACGCCTGCAGCGCGTCGCGCAGCGCATCCTCGACGCCCCGCGTAGGTGAGTCGGCGGCCGCCTCGCGCGCGAGGCGTAGACCGACCTCGGGGTCGTTCGGCAATTGCGCGAGCGCGGCGGCGGCGAGTGCCGAGCCGTGCGCGCGGCGGGCCTGTGTGCGCGCGTCGCTCCGCTGGCCCAGCGCGTACACGGCGACCGCGACCATCACGAGCGCGACGAGCAGCGACGCGCCGGCGACGACCAGGAGCCGCCGCTGGCGGGCACGCGCGGTCTCGCGCTCGGCCGTCAGCTCGCGTCGCGACGACCAGTCGACGATCGCGCCGGCGAGGACGTCGTGGAAGATCTCGTACCGCCGGCCGCCCTCCGCGTCGTCGAGACGGCGTACGATCCGCCGCCGGTCGAGCGTGTCGAGCAGCTCGGCGCTCTCCTCCCCGGCCGCGTGCGCGAAGGCGGCGAGGTCGGAGGCGCGGTGCGCGATCTTCGTGCCGGACGGTGTGACGAGGTGCTCGAACATGCGCGCTGCCGCCTGCTGCTGGCGCTCGTCGAGCGACGCGAGCGCGTCCTCGAGGTGGTCGCGGACGATCACCTCCGCGCCGCCGAGCTCCGCGAGCGTCGCGAGCCGGAGCTCCCTCGAGCCGCGGGTGGCCTCCTCCCGCCAGACGCGCTCGAGCACGAGCTGCAGGTACGGCGCCTCGACGTGCTCGCCGTCCACCGCGGTCTGGCGAAGCACGGCGTCGACGAGCTCCGGCTCGACGTCGACCGACTGCTCGGCGGGGACGGTCGAGTTCCACCATTCGAGCGGCCCGAGGATCGCCGCGCGCGCAGCCGCGACGCCGAGCCGTTCGAGCCGCCGCGCGTTCGCGAAGACGTTCGGCAGCCGGCGCTTCAGAGCCCCGAGGCGGGCGAGCTCGTCGTCGCGGAGCGCGAGCAGCGTGTTCGCGCGCACGTGCTGCGCGAGCAGCAGGGTCGCGAGGTCGTCGAGGAACGGCGGGTCGTCGTCGTGGTAGACGAACAGCTCCTCGAGCTGGTCGAGGATCAGGCACACGTCGCCGTCGAGTGCCACGCTCCAGTGCTCGATCACGCCGACGAGGCCCGCGTCGGACGGGGGCTCGGGAGCCGTCGGCGACACGAGCGGCCGGACGGCGTCGCCCACGGCCGCCGCCAGCGCGGGACCGGGGTCGTCGGCCCACGACGAGAAGACGACGCACGCGAGGTCGGGCGCGCGGCCGACTGCAGGCCGCGCGCCGAGCTCTCGCACCCTGCGGGCGACGCCCGCCCGGAGAAGCGAGCTCTTGCCGGCGCCGCTCGGCCCGTAGAGCACGGTCAGCCGCGACGCGAGCAGGCTGGCGGTCACGATCTCCGTCTCGCGCTCGCGGCCGAAGAAGAGCCGCGCATCGAGGTCCGTCTCACCGAACGACGCGAGGCCCCGGTACGGGGAGTCGAGGGTGGTCGCGGTCACGCCGTCACCGCCGTCCCGGAGCGCACCACCGTGTCGAGCGCCACGGCATAGGCGCCGGGGTCGCCCCGGACGAAGTCGACGCCGAGACGCCGCCAGAGCTCCCCGTCCGCCGGCCCCGCGCCCTCTGCCACCGCCCACGAGCGGTAGGCGAGCGGCCCCTCGGCACACACACGGTCGAGGACGACGCGCAGGCACCAGTCGCCCACCGCGTAGCCGGCGAAGAGGAAATGGCTACGGCGGAGGGTCGCGGCGATCCCGATCGGGATGCCGCCCGCGACGTCGGCGGAGCGCAGGTAGTCCAGGTGGTCGTCCTCTGTCACGACGAAGCTCTCGTGCTCCCTGGTCGGCGACGCGTCGACCCGGCCGCGCAGCCGCAGCACGACCGTCCGTCGCTCGAGCGAGAGCTCGGTCGCATAGTCGCCGGGCGACTCGATCACGCGCGCTCCGCCGCCGGGAGAGACATGGCAGAAGCGGCCGCGATGCGGGCCCGTGGCGAGGTACGAGACGACGTCGACCTCCTCCGCCGCCTCGGCGAACGCGCGCTCGAGCGTGCCGTCGTAGTCAGTCGTGACGAGCAGCTGGTGCGGCAGCCCGAGCTCGCGCAGGAGCGGCGGCAGCGACGCGAGGAATCGGTGCAGTCGCGACGGCTCGCCGTTTGCCGCCGCGAGCTCGCGAAGGCCGTCGTGCAGCGGGCCGACCCCCCGCACGGCCGCGACGTACTGCGCCACGCGTGGCGTCTCGACGACGTGGCCCGCCGGATACGCGAAGCGCTCCGCGAGCGCGGGCGCGTGGTCGGGCGACGTCGACGCGACGACGACCAGGCGGCCCGCGAGCAGCGCGTCGGCGACGTCCTGCAGGTACGCATCCGCAGCGCCGCCGTCGCCGCGCCGCCGGTCTTCGATCGCCGCCTCCTGGCGCAGGATCGCGCCGTGCAGGCGCCGCAGCTCGGGCCCAGGCTCGAGCCCCAGGTCGGCGGCCAGCCTGCGACGCACGTCCTGGTAGGCGGCGAGCGCGTCGGCCTGCCGGCCGGCCGCGTAGAGCGCGCGCATGCGGAGCCCGGCGAGCCGCTCGCGATGCGGGTGCCGTGAGGCAAGCGCCTCCACCTGAGGCACGAGACGCGCCGCGTTCCCGTGCTCGAGCTCCGCCTCGACGAGCTCCTCCTCGGCCGCGACGCGAAGCTCCTCCAGGCGGCGGATCTCCGTCTGCAGCGAGGACTCGTACGCGAGCTCCGGGAGCGGCGGCCCTCGCCACTCGGCGAGCGCCGCGCGCAGGAGCCGGGCGCGCTCGCCCGGCTCGGCACGCCCTGCCCCAGCGAGGGCGCCTTCGAAGCGATCGAGGTCGAAGGAGCCCTTCGCGACGCGCAGCACGTAACCCGGCGCCCGTGTCTCGATCGCGTCGTCGCCGAGCGCACGCCGCAACTGCGAGACGACGTTCCTGAGCGCGGCGGCAGCGGTCTTCGGCGGGTCCTCGCCCCAGAGGGCATCGACGAGGCGCTCCGTGGAGACGACGCGGTTCCCCTCGAGCAGGAGCAGGACGAGCGCGGCGCGTGCGCGCTGACCCTGGAGCTCCACCCGAGCGCCGTCGCGGTCGACCTCGAGCTCTCCGAGGATCCGGAAATCGAGCATCTGAGCGTGTTCTAACACCGGCTCCGGGCGTTTCGAAGGGCGCGTTGCGCACGCATTGCGCGGCCGTTGCGGAGCGGTTTCGGGCTCCTCCGACGGTGGCGTCATGTCCGCCACAGCGCACCTCACCCGTCGCGGCGCACTGCTCGCCGCCGCAGTCCTCGCACTGCTCTTCGCGTCGTCCACGCCGGCACACGCCGCCTCGTACGGCTGGCCGCTCAAGCCGTTCCACCGCCAGCACGCCGTCCGCGGCTTCTTCGGCGACCCTCGGATCCTCGGGAACGACGAGGCCGACGGCACCTTCCACTTCGGCATCGACATCTCGGCGCCGAACGGCACCGCCGTCTACGCGACGCTGGACGGCGTCGCTTCGATCCATCCGCTGCACCGAGACACCGTGATCGTCTCCGGCGCCGGCGGCGTCTCCCACGAGTACTGGCACGTGGTGCCCGCGATCACCCCCGGTGAGCACGTGACCGCGTATCGCACGATCGTCGGCCGCGTCGAGGCGCCGTGGGGCCACGTGCACTTCTCCGAGCGCCTCGGCAGCGTCTACGTCAACCCTCTCCGTCCGGGCGCGCTCGAGCCGTACCGCGACCGGACGCGCCCGGCCGTGACGCACATCACCTTCGAGCACGACGGCACGGCGGCCGGCGATCGCGTCAGCGGCTCCGTCGATCTCGTTGCGCAGGCGGAGGACGCGACGCCGCTCCCGCCGCCGAAGCCCTGGAACGACGTGCCGGTGACGCCCGCGTTCGTCGAATGGCGCGTCGTCGCGCCGCGTGCAACGGCGAGCGCGGGCGCCTGGCACGTCGCGGCCGACTTCCGCGGCGCGCTCCCGACCGTCGCCTTCACCTCGGTGTACGCGCGCTGGACGCGCCAGAACCACCCGGATCAGCGCCGCCGCTTCGGCCGCTACCGGTTCGTGCTCGCGCGCGGCTTCGACACGCGGGCGCTCCCGAACGGGACGTACCGCCTCGTCGTCCGCGTCGCGGACACACGCGGGAACACGTCGTCGGCGAGCCGCACGTTCACCGTCGCGAACGGAGTCTGAGTGCGGCGCTTCTTCGCCATCGGGCTCGTGGTGGCGGCCGCCGCGCTCGTCGTCGCCGCGACGTCGCCGTTCGGGTCGGCCGTGAGCCCGGGAGCGCCGCACTGGCGGCTCACCGTCCTGCGCCCGCTCCCGGGATTCTCGGCGAGCTACCGCACCGAACCCGCGGGGATCGACGACGACGGAACCGTCGTCGGGCAGAGCAGCACGCACAGCCTGTGCGACCGCGCCGTTGCCTGGCGGCACGGACGGGTCATCGACCTGGGAGGGCTCGGCGGCTGCGAGAGCGCCGCCACCGCGATCGACGGCGGGCGCATCGCCGGCTGGGCGGACACCGGCGCCGGCGTGCGCCACGCCGTCGTGTGGGAGCGCGGCCGCATCCGCGACCTCGGCACGGGCGGGCGCGCGGAGGGCGAGGCGACCGCCTTCACCTCGCGCGGGATCCAGGGGATCTCCTACGACCTCGACGCGGAGGGCGTCGCGATCCGCACGATCGACGTCCTCTGGGAGGGCGGCCGGGTCGAGCGCCTGCCGGCTCCCCGCCCGTCGCCGCAGCTGCGCCTCCGCGGCAACCCGGATGTCTGCGTCGGGCGAGGCACCGGCGCCGCCGGCGTGATCGGGATGTGCGTCGACGCCACCGGCTCGACCCGCGCCTACCTCTGGCGGGGAGGGCGGGCGACGCCGATCGGCGGCGTCGGCACCGACGTTCACGACCTGAACGGGCGCGGCCAGGTGGTCGGCGAGAGGGAGTCGTACGGCGTGAAGCGGCCGTTCGTGTGGGAGGACGGCCGGGTCGTCTGGCTCCCGATGTTCGAGCGCCCGCGCGGCGACGTCTTCCGCGAGTACGACGCGCTCTTCGTCAACGCACGCGGCGACGTCGCCGGCCTCGGCACGCTCCCGGACGGCTCCACCCTCCCCGTCCTGTGGCGGTACGTGCGCTAGTAGCTCGAGCCGTTGTCGGAGAGGTCGACCGGGCCGATCCCGGCGACCACCGACTCCTGCGAGCGCTCGTGCAGCCGCTCGCGGCCGCGGCGCACCGCGACGAGGAACTTGTCGAGGTTGGTCTCGAGCGTGGCGAGCATGCCGTCGGCCCAGTCCTCCATCTCGAGCCGCATCTCGCGCGCCTGGCGACGGGCCTCGTCGATGATCTCCTGCGCCTGCCGCTCCGCCAGCTTGACGATCTCGGTCTGTGACGCCTCTCGCACCGCCTGCTCGCGCGCCTCCTGGAGCAGCCGGTCCTGCTCGCGCTTCGCCTCGGCCAGCATCTCCTGCCGCTCCTTGACGATCCAGCGGGCCTGCTTGATCTCCTCCGGGATCGTCGCGCGCATCTGGTCGAGGATGTCGTAGATCTCCTCGCGG
>DASUAX010000041.1:0-12101 GCA_035763525.1 Gaiellaceae bacterium | reverse complement strand
AGCTGTCCACTGCGGAGATGCCGGTTCGACTCCGGCCCTCGGGGTCCATGGACAACGAAGGCCCGCCGGAAGGCGGGCCTTCGAGTAGCTCAGACGAGCCAGCTGTCCACTGTGAAGTGGATGGTACCGCTCAGGGTGTCTTCCCGAACGCTCGCGCAGCGCAGTGGGGTCTGACGCCAGTGGTGTCTGACACCGATTGCGGCCCGCGACAACAGGGGTCACTGGAGAACGCCGGCGGAAGCGCGGAAAGCCAGATGACGCTTCGGCGCAGCCACGCGCCGCGAGCTCGAGACGCGTGACAGTCGCTCGCGCGCCCGCTCTGTCTCATGACCATCACCGGGGCAGCGGCAGCTCGAGGTGGTCGAGGACGCGTTGCGCCTGCCTCCGCATCGATCGTGTCGGTGCCGAGGCGAAATACACACGAACGATCACGGAGTACGCGGCGTCTGGCCCCGCACCCATCAGACCGTACTCGCCGCCGGCGACATGCGTGCCATCGCAGCAGGGATAGCGCTTCGCCCGGTCGAGCCGCAGGACGATCCGCCCCTCCGCGCGCTGTGCCGACTGGTAGACGACCGCGAAGACGAGGATGGCACCGTGCGGGAACCGGGAGAGTGTCGCACTCGGAGGGTCGGCACTCGGTCGATCGCGGTAACGAACGCCCTTTGCCATCCATGCCGTCGACTCCTTGGGCGATCTGACGTCACCCGCTGGGCCGTACGAGGAGTTGAAGGTCCCGCCGGCTCCGTGCGTCCAGCCTTGCAGCGGGCTGAAGCGAAGCGGTTGCGCCCACGGAGCAAGCGCAGCGGCCGCGAGCAGCTCGACCATGACGACCAGCCTACGCCCGCGAGCGTGAAACCGTTTCGGCCGTGGGCTCGTAATCTCAAGCTGGCGGGCCTTTCCGACAAGGAGGTAAGGCATGCAACGCCTCTACCTGCTCGCGGCGCTCGTTGTCGCCATCGTGCTGGCGACGGTCGCCCCTGCGTTCGCAGCGTCTCCGGGGACTGACGGCCAGCCTTCGCAGACGTGCCTGAGTTCTACTGCCCCGACCGAGCCTGGGCAGGCGGCCTCCGCGCCGGGCTCGGCGTTCAACGAGCCTTCGCCGAGCAATCCGGCGGGTGGTGTCGCGGGTCGGATGTACGCCGGCAACGGTCGCAACACCTCGACGCCGGCGAACGGAGCAGCGGTCTCCCAGTACGACGTCGCCTGCTTCCAGGTGTCGCAACCGCACTGAACCAACTGCATCGAGCCGCCCCGGCCGGGGTCACCGGGACGGCTCGCGCGCGGCGCTCAGGCGCCCGTGCCCGACCGAGAGTCGAACAGCCTCCAGTGCCCCTCGGAGACGACTTCGACGGCGTCGCCGACGACCTTGATCGCCGTCTCGTCGTCGATCGCATACGCCGGATTCGCGAGGCCGCCGGCCCATCGTTCTGCCTCGGCCATCGTGTTCTCCGGCAGGTCGGGATGATCGACGTGCGGGAAGATCGAGAAGTCGACGACACCCAGCGTCTCGTCGCTGCCGGTGGGCGGCTTCCAGCCGACGAAATCTTCGCCGATCCGCGGGGTCAGCACCATGCTCCCGGCGCTGAACCCGACGTAGACCGTCTCGGTCAGCGACGGCAGGAGGGCCGCCAGTCCCGACTCACGCAGCCAGTGCCCCAGATACAGGGCGTCGCCGCCGTTCACCAGCAGGACGTCTGCCTCCCGAACCCATTCGAGCCAGCGTTCCGCGCCGATGCTGGGCAGCGCCGTCAGCTCGAGGACTCCCAGGGACTTCCAGCCCAGCTCGCACATGGGTTGGGCGGAGCGCCCGCTGATGAACCGCCAGATCCCGGCGGGACTGCCGTAGGAGCTCCCGTAACCACCGGTGGGAATGCAGAGGGCGCTCGACTCGCCGATCGGCTTGCCGAGCAACTCGACGAGCGCGTCGTGGATGGTCGCGTTCTTGATCCCGGCGGAGGTGAGAAGCAGCCTCACGCTGCCCCGGCGGAAGCGATCACCTCGGCGACGCTGCGCTCGGTGTCGCCGGCGAGCAGCGGCCTGATATTCTCTCGCATCCACGGTCCTCCGACTTCCCGCGCCATGCGATCCGCCGCCTCCGCCGACGAGAACTCGAGGATGAGGATCAGGTGGGTCTCATCGACCTTCGCCACACGAGCCGCAAGCGCGCCAGCGTCGACCGCGAGCCGCACCCCCTCCCGGACCGCCTGAACGGTTGCGTCGGCGACCGGTTCGCGCAGCCGCAGGTGGTTGATGACGACGTGCACCCGGCCGGGCTACGGCTTCGCGGGCCGCACGAACGGCGTGCGGCGAACGTAGGGCACGATCGCAAGACAGCCCTTGAGCAGGAAGACGGCGAGCGCGGCCGCGAGCGCCGAGGCGCCGAGCGCGGGCAGCGTGCGCGTCTCGGTGGCGGACGAGCGGGCCGCCGACGAGAGCACCAGGAGCGCCAGCGCGAGCGCCCAGAGGACGGCCTGCACCCCGAGCAGAGAGTCGCCGCGGTCGTCGAGGAACACGCCGAAGGCCTCCAGCGCGGCTACGGCCGCAAGCGGAATGGCACAGAGCAGGGCGTCGAAGGCGAGCCCGTGGGAGCCGCGCCCGTCCGCATAGAGAGCGGCGACGGCGAGTAGCCCCGGGAGCACGCGACGCATCTATCCGAAGGTTCTCTCCCGGACCGGACGGTCCTTCTATTCTCCGCGCCATGGCGACACTCACCTGGCTCGGACACGCATCGTTCCGTCTCGACACGGACAGCGGCAGGCGCATCTACGTCGACCCCTTCCTCGGCGGCCCGACGTTCCCGGACGCGGAGAAGAACATCGAGCGTGCCGACGCGATCTACGTCACGCACGGGCACGGCGATCACTCGAGCGACGCGATCGGGATCGCGCAGAAGGTCGGCTGCAAGGTGCTCGGCATGGTGGAGCTCATCCAGGGCTTCACCCAGCACGGGCTGCCGCAGGAGCAGGCGATCGCGTTCAACAAGGGCGGCACCGTCGACCTCGACGGTGTGCGCTTCACGATGACGAACGCCTTCCACTCGAGCGCGAACGACGCAGCCGGCGGCGGTTACGGCGGGGAGCCGACCGGCGTGGTCATTCGCTTCGACGACAAGTCCGTGTACTTCGCCGGCGACACCTGCGTCTTCGGCGACATGCAGCTGATCGCCCGGCTCTACGAGCCGCAGGTGGCGGTGCTGCCGATCGGCGACCACTACACGATGGGGCCCGAGGAGGCCGCGCTCGCGCTCGAACTGCTCGGGAGCCCGCGCTGCGTCCCCTGCCACTGGGGCACGTTCCCGGTCCTCACGGGCACGCCGGAGAGGCTCGCGGAGCTGACGGGCGCCACCGTCGAGCGGCTTCAGCCCGGGGGCTCCGTCGAGCTGTGAGGGAGCGCTGGTTCGGAGCGACCGGCCGCCGCGTACCCGAGATCGCGCTCGAGGGCGACCTCGAGCTCGGCGAGGCGCTCGTCCTCGACACCGTCGACGTGGACGCGCTCCGCTCGGCCCACGACGCGGGCCGGCCCGTCGTCGTACGTGCGCACACGGCCGACGAGGTGAAGGCCGCGCTCGCGCGGCCGGAGGTGGCATCGGCGCTCGTCGACGACCCCGCCCTGCTCGAGCTCGACCTGACGGAGCTCACCTATGGCTGAGTCGCTCGTCGCCACCTACTCGATCGCCGCCTGCGACCTCGAGGCGGGGCAGTGGGGTGTCGCGACGCAGTCGAAGTTCCTGGCGGTCGGCTCGGTGGTGCCCTGGGCGGAGCCACGGGTCGGCGCGATCGCGACCCAGGCCTACGCGAACCCGCGCTACGGCCCGGAGGGCCTCGCCCTCCTGCGCGAGGGGCTCCCTGCGGCGGAGGTCGTCGAGCGGCTGACCTCGGCCGACGACGGCCGCGACCATCGCCAGGTCGGCGTGGTCGACGCGCAGGGACACGCCGCCACGTTCACCGGCTCGGCGTGCATGGACTGGGCCGGCGGTACCGCGGGCGACGGCTTCGCGGCGCAGGGAAACATCCTCGTCGGCGAAGAGACCGTCGCGGCACTCGCGACGACCTTTCGCGCGACGAACGACCGCCCGCTCGCCGAGCGGCTGCTCGAGTGCCTCGCCGCCGCGCAGGCTGCCGGCGGGGACCGGCGCGGACAGCAGTCGGCGGCGCTCCTCGTGGTCGAGCGGGACGGCGGCTACGCCGGCCTCAGCGACACGCTCGTCGACCTCCGCGTCGACGACCACGAGGCTCCCGTCGCCGAACTGGCGCGCCTGTACCGCGCGCACACGCTCCTGTTCGGGAAGACGCGGGACTGGCTCGACGTGGACGACGGGCTGCGCGCCGAGCTGCGCGAGCGGCTCGCCCGCCTGGGCTACGACGGCGACCTCGAGGACGCGTTCGCCGCCTGGGCCGGGACGGAGAACCTCGAGGAGCGCGTCGACGGCGTGCAGCGGATCGACGCAGTGGTTCTGGAGGAACTGCGGAAGCGATGAGCTCCGGATACGAGATTCTCTCCCTTGACGACCTGCCGGCGTACGAGAGCCCGAACCACGGCGACGCACGCCTGATGCCGCTCCGGAGCAGGCTCGGCCTGCGCGCCTTCGGCGCGAACTGCTGGACGGCCGAGACCGGGAAGCAGATCGTGCCGACGCACGAGGAGGACAGTGGGCACGAGGAGCTGTACGTCGTCGTCCGCGGACGGGCGCGATTCACCCTCGGCGACGAGACCTTCGACGCGCCGGCCGGCACACTCGTGCACGCCCGGGCCGGGACGACGCGCGAGGCGTTCGCCGAGGAAGCCGGGACGATCGTGCTCGCGGTGGGCGCGACCCCGGGCGAGGCGTTCGAGGCGCAGGGGTGGGACGACGTCGTCGTCGCCTTCGCGGAGGCGACGGCAGGCAACGTCGACCGCGGCCGCGCGACGATGCGCGAGGTGGCGGCACGAGACGCCGACCACTGGGGGCCCGAGTACAACCTCGCCTGCTTCGAGGCGCGCTTCGGGGACCGCGAGCTCGCCTTCGAGCACCTTCGGGCCGCCGCCGCGAGGAACCCGGACGAGGTGCAGGGCTACCTCCGGCACGACCCCGATCTCGACTCGCTCCGCGACGACCCGCGCTTCCAGGAGCTCGTCGCGTGACGCACGTCCACGTCGACGAGCTCGACCGGATCGAGCTGCCGGAAGGCTTCGTCTGGCGCCCCGTCCGGCGGCGCTTCGACATCCGCGCCTTCGGCGTCAACGCCTACTCGCCGCGCGAGGCCGGCGCGCAGGTGGTTGAGGAGCACACGGAGCAGCAGCTCGAGCACGAGGAGATCTACCTCGTCCTGCGTGGCCGCGCGCGCTTCACACTCGACGGAGCCGAGCACGAGCTGGGACCGGGCGAGCTCGTCTTCGTCCGCGACCCGAAGGTGCGCCGCGGCGCCGTCGGCCTGACCGACGACACGATCGTGCTGGCGCTCGGCGGCAAGCCGGGCGAGGCGTACGAGCCGTCTGCGTGGGAGGCGATGTTCGCGGCAGTGCCGGCGATGGAGCGCGAGGACTGGGACGAGGCGATCCGGCTGCACGAGGAGGCGCTCGCGGACCAGCCGGAGCATCCGGCGCTCCTCTACAACCTCGCCTGCATGGAGGCGCGCGGCGGCCGTCGCCTCGACGCGCTGCTGCACCTGAAGCGTGCGACCGAGCTCGACCCGAAGTGGATCGACGCGGCCGCGAAGGACAGCGACTTCGCCTCGATCAGGGACGAGCCCGGCTTCCCGGGCTAATCACCGTGCCAGTGGTGCGCGAGCGGGATCGCCGCGACCGCCACCACGATGCCGGCCACGAGCGCGAGGCCCGACAAGGCGACGCGCAGCCGCCGGCCGCCGAGAGCGTCGGGACGCCACCAGTCGACGGCGAGGAGCCGCGGCAGCTTCAGCACGTGTGCCAGGAAGTGCAGGCCGAACGCGATGCCCCAGACGACGAAGCTCACCTTGTGCAGACCGAGCAGGAGCCCGCCGTGGCCGACCCAGGTCGCAGCGATGCCGGTCGCGATCAGAGCGACAGTCGCGACCACCAGGACGGGCGCGACGAGCGCCCGCAGGACGAGGTGCGGCGGCCCGCGCCGCACGTACTCCTCGACGTGTCGGTAGTAGCTCGCGAACCGCCACCCGGTGCTCGCGAGCTTCAGCAGCACCGGCGGGACGAGGAGGAGCCCGATGAAGACGTGCGGCACGAGGAACCGGCCGACGCCGCCGAGCAGGGTCAGGCCCTCCGCGACGAGGAGCGCCGACAGGATGACGGCGGCCGCGGCCGTCAGCCGCGCGTTTCCCTCGCTCCCGCCCATGCCGGGCAGGTTGCGCCGGCATCATGAGAGGTCGCTGAAGCGGTCGCCGGGCAGCCGAATGCCGCCGGCGAGCGCGCGCAGCGCCGGCACCGGATCGGCCTCCGGCCGCGCCACGACCAGCACCGCGCCGAAGCCGTCGTGTGGAGTGAGCGAGTCGACGAGCAGGTGCAGCCCGACGGCGAGCGCGAACGACTTGTACGCCTGCTCGCCGCCGAACGGAACGAGCTCCTCCGGCCGCGCCGTCCCGGCGAGCACGGCGCCGTAGGTGACGGCACCCATCGAGACGTCCGCGACGACCGGCCGCCCGTCGGAGGACGGCACGGCGATCGCGACCGGGTTCGTGCCCGCGAGCGGCTCGCCTCCCTCGGGCGACGCGAGCCGGGGCGGCGACGTCGCCGTCAGCGCCGCGACAAGGCCGCCGCCCGCCAGCTTGCGCGCCCAGTAGCCGAGCGCCCCGGTCGGGAAGGTGCGCATGCAGACGACGAGACGGGCGTGGGACGGCGGGTCGGCGAGCTGCGCCTCGACGGCAGCCGCCAGGGTCAGGTAGCCGAGGCCGCCGTGGCCGTCCCAGCGCTCGTAGCCCGGCTCCGAGACGACACGCTCCGGGCGCGCGTCCACCGGCAGCTCGTCCCACGTCTCGAGCCACTCGATCCGCGACAGCCCGTGGCCGAGCGAGCCGCGCCGTTCCGCGTCGAGAAAGTGCTCGGCGAGCGTCTCCACATCCGCCGGGCGGAAGCCGAGCGCGGCGAGCCGCGGCCGCGCCTCGTCAGGACGCAAAGCGCACGACCTCCCAGCCCCGCTCGCGTGCGATCCGACGAAGCTTGCGGTCGGGGTTCGCCGCGACGGGATGCCCGACGGCCTCCAGGAAGGGAACGTCGCTGTAGGAGTCGGAGTACGCGGTCGAGACGGCGAGGTCGATTCCCTCCTCGTGCGCGAGCTCACGCAACGCGTCCGCCTTGCCGTTGCCGTGCGCCGCACGCAACGAGCGGCCCGTGTAGACGCCGTCGACGATCTCGCACGTCGACCCGATCGCGCCGTCGAAGCCGAGGTCGACGGCGATGCGCTCGACGATCTCCTGCAACGTCGCGGAGACGATGTAGACCCGCTCGCCGCGCTCGCGGTGCCGACGGAGGAGCGCGAGCGGCTCCTCGTACACGAGCGGCCGGAGCACGGGCTCCATCGCGTCGCCGACGAGCCGACGCATGTCCTCGACCGAGAAGCCCGCCAGGATCCTCATCCCGTCCTCCGCGGCGGCGCGAACGCGCTCGGCGCTCGCGCCGCGCAGCACGAACAGCACCTGCCAGAAGGCCGACTTCGCCAGGTCGAGCCGCGAGATCAGCCCGTGGCGGCGGAACGCCGGCGCGAGCGCGAGCGCCGACGACCGCCTGATCACCGTGCGATCGAGATCGAAGAACGCGGCGCTAGCTGACAAGCGGCAGCGTGCGCGTGAAGCCGCCCGCGCGGCTCGCGTCGATCGCCTCGGCAATCGCGGCGATCTCGGGCGTCACGTGCGGATGGCCCTCGTCGCAGGCGCGGCGCAGCTCCAGGTCGAGCGGGACGCGGCCGAGCAGCGGCACCCCGAGCTCGACGGCCAGGCGATCGCCGCCGCCCGAGCCGAAGATCTCCGACGCCATGTTCTCGACGACGCCGACCACGCGCATCCCCGTCTTCTGCGCCATCGTCGCGGCGCGCGAGGCGACCTCCTGCGCAAGCGGCTGCGGGGTCGTCACGATCACCGCCTCCGCCCGTGGAAGCAGCTGTCCGAGCGAGATGGAGACGTCACCGGTGCCCGGCGGCATGTCGACGACGAGCACGTCGATCTCGCCCCAGTGGACGTCCTGCAGGAACTGCTCGAGCGCGCGGTGCAGCATCGGGCCGCGCCACATGACCGGCTGGTTGTCGTCGAGGAAGAACCCGATCGACATCAGCCGCAGATCGTGCGTCACGGGCGGCACGATCATCTTGTCGACCACGACCGGCCGCTGCGAGATGCCGAGCATGTGAGGGATCGAGTGGCCGTAGATGTCGGCGTCGAGAACGCCGACCTCCTTGCCGGTCTGGGCGAGCGCGGCGGCGATGTTGACGGTCAGCGACGACTTCCCGACACCGCCCTTGCCCGACGCGATCGCGAGCACCCGGGTCGTCGGCGCAAGCTGGATGCCGCGCTGCTCGACGCCGCCGCGGAGCCGGGTCGTGAGCGCGGCGCGCTCGTCCGGGCTCATCACGTCGAAGTGGAGATCGACCGTCTCCACGCCGGGGAGGGTCGCGACGTGCTCGCGCACCTGGTCCTCGAAGCTCGACCTGAGCGGGCAGCCCGCGACCGTGAGAGCGATCGTCACCTCGACGCGGCCGCCGTCGAGCTCGACTCCTCTCACCATGCCGAGCTCCGTGACCGGCCGGCGGAGCTCCGGGTCGATCACGTTCCCGAGGGCGGCGAGGATCTCGTCACGCGTGGCCATCAGGTCGAGGGTACCGGAGCCGGCAGGCCCTGCAGGTAGCGGGCGTTCTCGACCGCGAAGCCCTCCCAGTCGTTGTTGAAGTAGGCGTAGACGTCGACCTCGTTGTGCCACCGTGCGAGCCGTTCCGCCCACTCGTCGAGCTCTGCGTGCGAGTAGTTGCCGTTGCGCCCGCGGCTGCCGCCGTGGAAGCGGACGAAGGTGAAGCCCGCCGTGAGCTCGTGCGTCTGGAAGTCGTGGACCTGCGGCCGGTCGCCGATCACGAGCGCGACGCCGTGCTCGCGCAGCAACGTGTACGTCTCGTCGCGGAACCACGACGGATGCCGGAACTCGAACGCGTGCCGGTGGCCGTCATGGGTGTGCTCGAGCGCCGTCGCCAGCCGGTCGAGGTCGCACGCGAACGTCGGCGGCAGCTGCCAGAGGAGCGGCCCCATCTTCTCGGAGCGGAGCAGCGGCCGGATGCGCGCGTAGAGGAGCGGCAGGTGCTGCCCGACGTCGAGCAGCCGCTTGATGTGCGTCACGAAGCGGCTGACCTTGACCGCGAACGTGAAGCCGGGCGGCGTCTCCGCCACCCACCGCGCGACGGACGTCTCACGCGGCAGCCGGTAGAAGGTGCTGTTCACCTCGACCGTGTCGAAGTGGCGCGCGTAGAACTCGAGCCAGTGCCGCGACGCGCAGCGGGGCGGGTAGAAGACGCCGTTCCGCCAGTGCGCGTAGTTCCAGCCGGAGCAGCCGATCCTCAGGTCGTGAGCGCGGTCGCGAGCGTACGGCACAGCTCCCTGTTCCCCGCGGCAACGACCCGCGAACGTCCGGCCAGGTCGAGCGGCGCCGAGCCGAACGGCGGCGCGTCGGGCAGGTCGATCGCGAAGCCGCGCTCGCGGACGAGGAGCTGGGCGGCGGCGATGTCGACCGAGCGCGCCGGCTTGAGGGAGACGACGCCGTCGATGCGGCCCGCGGCGAGGTGACACAGCGAGATCGCGAGCGAGCCCATGATCCGCAGCCGATGGGCGAGCCCCTCGAAGCGCGCGGCATTCTCGGTCACGTAGGCAAGCGTCGTCGCCTCGAACGAGAGGATCTCCAGCTCGCGCTTCGGCTCTTCCACGAGCGGAACGCCGTTCAGGAACGCGCCCTCGCCACGCGCCGCGGTCCACTCCTCGCCGGTGCCGAAGTCGTGCACGTAGCCGAACACGACGTCGTCCATCGCCTCGCCCTCGGCGACCGCGATCGAGATCGAGAAGAACGGAATGCCGCGCTTCGCGTTGAGGGAGCCGTCGATCGGGTCGACGACGACCGAGTAGCGGCCCTCGCCGTGAATGCCGGCTTCCTCGCTGACGATGCGGTTCCCGGCGAAGTGGCGGAGGATGGCGCGCTCGGCCGCCGCGTCGATCGCGGTGGTCTCGTCGCCTCCCTCGCCGGCGCCGACGACCGGCTCGCGCTCGTTGCGGGTCGGCAGCTCGTCGAGCACGCGCGCCACGTCGTCGCGCGCGGCACGGCACAGCGTCGACCAACACGCCGCTCCGGCGCCGTCCACCTCGCTCCCTGCCGGCTCGGTCAAGCCTACGCCAGTGGATGGAAGAGGAGCCCCGATGTCAGCTTGGGGTAGAAGAAGGTGGACTTCTGCGGCATCGTCTCGCGGGCGTGCGCGAAGCGCGCGACCTGCTCGACCGTGACGGGCTGCAGCAGGAACGCCGCCTCGGCGTCGCCGCGGTCGACCGCCGCGACCGCCTCACCCGCCTGCGCCGTGTAGGTGACGCCCTCCGGCGCGAGCCTCTCGACGACCCGCGGGCCGAAGTCGTCGTCCGTCTCGACCCGGAAGTAACGGCCGCCGCGGTACAGCGTGACGCCGTCGCCCGGTGCCGCTACCTCGGTGGCGGGGACGTCGCCGAGCGAGTGGACGATCCGGTGCGTCGGGAAGATCTCGAGGCCGGGCGCGCGGGCGGAGACGAGCACCGCGAACGTGTGCGTCGCCTCGGGATGCTCCTCCCGGAACGCGACCGCCGTCTCGTAGCGGTGGTGGCCGTCGGCGATCAGGAGCGCCGGCGTCTCGAGCCCCTCGCCCGCGAGCGGCCAGACACGCGTGCGGACGCCGCCCTCGTCCACGTCCATCACCGGTTCGCGGGCGGGACGCTCGAGCAACGGGTCGTCGTCGTAGAGCAGGAAGATCGGCTCGAGCTGCGTCCTGGTCGCGCGCAGCAGGCGCAGCCGCCCCTCCTTCGGACCGGCGTGCGTTCGTTCGTGCGGCAGGACGTCGCCCTGGCCGTAGGGCGTGACCGGGACCGAGGCGGCGAAGCCTTCGCGCGTGCGGGCGACGCCGTCCGGCCCGGTGTAGTCCTGCGCGATCCACCAGTAGGAGGGCTCCTCCTCGCGCAGCAAGCCCTCGGCGCGCCACGCCGCGAGGTCCCTGCCCGCCCGCTCCTCGGAGTCGGGCAAGGTCAGGTGGACGACGTTGTGCGGGCTCTGCGCGAGGTAGCGCTGCCGCTGCGCTTCGTCGATGACGTCGTACGGCGGTGCGACAAGCGCGCCGAGCGGTCCTGCCGCCTCGGCGTAGCGCAGCGCGCGGAAGGGCCTGACGACGGGCACTCCTGCAGACTAGATACGTGGTTCGCACGCTTGCCGCAGCAGCCGCCTGGGTCGACGAGGCAGGCCTCGCCCTGCTCTTCCCGAAGGCAGACGTGGTGCTCCCGTCGCTCTGGGAGCAGGTGGCCGGCGTGACCGAGGTGCGCTGGCCGTCGCCCGAGATGGATTTCGTCTGGGGCGCGAAGGACGCACTGCCCGGGCAGGGACTGGTCTGCGTCGGAAAGCACCTGGCGCGGGCTTCCTCGCTCGTCGCGCCGCGGCTCGTGCCTACCCTCGTCGCGGCGAACGGTGAGGACGCCGAGGGGCCGGTTGTCGGGGCGATCCGCGCGCTGGGCCCGCTGACTGCCCCGGAGCTGCGCGAAGCGACCGGACTCGGGAAGCGCGCGGTGGAGCGCGAGCTCGCGTCGCTCCACCGCAGGCTCGTGCTGACGAGCTCGCACCTCGTCGAGCGCGGCTCCTGGGGAGCCCTGGCGCACGACCTGCTCGCGCGCAAGTGGCCGCTTCCCCGCCGGCTACCGGCGCGTGAGGATGCACGCCGCCAGTGCGCGTCGATCCTTCTGGACACGGCCGGCGAACTGACCGCCGCCGACCTCTGCGGCGTCCTCGGCTGCCGGCGCAACGAGGCGGCGACGCTGCTCGAGCAGGTCGGCACGGGCCGGGACGACGCGGCCGGCTTCCGCATCTGGGCACGGCGGTAGGGTGACCCGGTGACGATCGCGGAGCTGCAAGAGGACCGGGTCGTCGAGGGCGTCTACGCGGTT
>DASUAX010000040.1:0-5068 GCA_035763525.1 Gaiellaceae bacterium | reverse complement strand
CGCCGGTCGAGCGCCTTCTCCGGGTCGGCCGTCAGGTCGAGCACGTAGCGGTCGCGCAGCTGGAACTTCCGGTTCATCGTCCCGACCACGGCGCCGTCGACGAGGATGTCGAAGTTGTACGGGATCGGGATGAGCCCGCCGACGTCCGGGACGAAGTCGATCGCCCGGCGCGCGATCGCCATCGCCTGGGAGCGTTCTCGTGCAGTGGCGATCTCCTCGCCCGCGGCGTTCGCAACCGTCCACGTCGTTCGCAGGAGCGACTTGCCGAGCACGTGGTGGAGCGTCCCGATCGTGCCGTCCTGGACGTCGACGACGTCGTAGCGCGAGCCGCCCGTGTCGAGCCAGGTGCGCGCCTGGATGTGGAAGAGCTCCTGCGTCTCCGACTCGTCGGCGAAGAAGTTGACGCGCTCCTTGACCGCGAGCTTCTTCTGCCGGACGTACGCGACCGGCCCGCCGGCGGGCGTCTCGCCGGCGGCGAGCGGCGTCACGCGGTAGAGATTCGCGATCGGCCGGACGAGCTGATCGACCAGGTACCGGTCGTACTCGAAGGGGCCCGTCAGCGTCGCTTCTCCCGCCGGATTCGCATGCCCAGGAGCTCGGGCTCGCGGAGCCTCTCACCGCACTCCTCGCAGTCGACGGCGAACGTCGACGAGAACGGCGCGTCGCAGGCCGGGCAGCGACGGAGCATGCGGCCGCCGCACGCGCACGTCTCCGGCACCTCGGCCTCGAACTCGACGAACCAGCGCCGGGCAGCCCCGCAGTCGAGACAGAAGGCACTCCAGTGCCCGAGCACGTTGCGGCGCTCCTCACGGAGCCAGTCGGACGCCCTGCCCATACGGCGCCACCGTAGCGAAGCGCGCATTGAGGCGCGGGCCGGGCTGGCGTACCCTCAATGGGATGGGGGGCTCGCGGTGAGCGGCACGACGGGGATCGCCGTCGACACCGGCTTCCGGCCGTTCGTCCCGCGGCTGTCGGCACGCTGGGACGCGACGAGCCCGGGCGAGCGCTCGCGCACGCTCGAGGCGTCGCTGCTCGGGCTCGACATCTCGGGCTTCACGGCCCTCTCGGAGCGGCTTGCCGGGCGGGGCAAGCTCGGCGCCGAAGAGCTGATCTCGCTGATCAGCACCTGTTACTCGGGCCTGATCGACATCGCCGAGCGCTACGAGGGCGACGTCCTCAAGTTCCGGGGAGACGCCCTGCTGCTCCTCTTCGACGGGGGCCGTCACGAGGAGCGGGCGGCGCTCGCCGCGCTCGCGATGCAGGCCTTCATCGCGGAGGCCGGCCGGGCGGAGTCGAGCGTCGGCCCGGTACGCCTCTCGATGGCCGGCGGGCTCGTGAGCGGCCCCTGCCATTTCTTCCTGCTCGGCCGCCACCACCGAGAGCTGATCGTGTGCGGCCCGACCGCGTCGCGAACGCTCGAGCTCGAGGACGCAGCCGGGGCCGGCGAGGTGCTCGTGTCGCCGCGAACGGCCGAGGCGCTCGTCGGCCTGGTCGCGGAGGCCCGCGAGGCGGCCTTCCTGCTCGACCCGGCAGCGGCACCGGTCGACCTTCCGGCCGCACCGGAGGACGAGGCGCCGCGGGTCGCGCCGGAGCTCGTCCCGCCGCTCCTCCGGTTGCCCATCGAAGAGGACGCGGTCGAGGCCGAGCACCGGCACGCCACCGCCGCCTTCGTGAAGTTCTCGGGCACCGATTCCCTCGTCGAGGATCCGGGCCGCGCCGAATCGCTGCTCGGCGAGCTCGCGGACGCCGTGTCGGCCGAGACGCACGAGCGCGAGGTCACGTGGCTCGAGTCGGACATCGACGTGAACGGCGGCAAGCTCTATCTGGTCGCGGGGGCGCCGGTGACCGGCGGTGACGACGAGGAGCGGATGCTGAGGACGGTGCGGGCGATCGTCGACGCCCACGCGGGGCCGCCGATCGCGGTCGGCGTCAACCGTGGCCGGGTCGTCGCCGGCCCGATCGGCTCCGAGCGACGCCGGACCTACGCCGTCATGGGCGACACCGTCAACCTCGCCGCCCGGCTGGCGTCCCGCGCCGAGCAGGGCGAGATCCTCGCGAGCGGCGACGTGCTGCAGCGGTCGCGGGCGCGCTTCGAGACGACGTCGCGGCAGTTCCTGATGAAGGGCAAGTCGCGGCCCGTGACCGGCTACTCCCTGGGTGCGCTCGTAGGCGAGGCGGAGGACGAGGCTCCGTTCCTCCCGCTGGTCGGTCGTGCTCGGGAGCTCGCCGTGCTGCGCGAGGGGCTCGAGTCGGCGCGGCTGCGGCAGAGCAGCGCCGTCGAGCTCGTCGGCGACGCCGGCACCGGGAAGTCGCGCCTGCTCGAGGAGCTCGTCACGGGAGCGGCCGGCTTCCAGGTGCTCCGCGCCCGCTGCGAGCCGTACTCCGCCTCCACGCCGTTCGCGCCGTTCACGACCCTTCTTCGGCCGCTCGTCGGGATCCTGCCGGACGAGCCCGCGGAGGCCGCGGGGGCGAAGCTGACGACATTCGTCCAGAGCGTGATGCCGGACCTCGCGCAATGGCTGCCGCTCCTCGCGCTCCCGTTCGACGCCGAGGTCGCGTCGACGGCCGAGGTCGAGGAGATCGACGCCGCCTTCCGTCGCGACCGCCTGCACGACGTCCTCGACGGCTTCCTGATGCGGCTCCTCCTGATGCCGACGGCGATCCTCGTCGAGGACACGCACTGGCTCGACGACGCGTCGCAGCTCGTGCTCGCGAAGCTCGCGCAGCCGGGGCCGCGGCCGTGGCTCGTCGTCGCCACCAGGCGCCCGTCCGGGCCTTCGATCGGCGGCACCGCCCTCGAGCTCGAGCCTCTTGCAGCCGACGACGCACGCCGGCTTGCGCTGCTCGCCGCGGGCGACAACCCGATCCCCGAGGCCGAGCTCGCGGCGCTCACCGAGCGTGCGGCGGGGAACGCGCTCTTCATCCGGGAGCTGGCGACGTCGCCGGCAGGCGCGGACGAGCTGCCCGAGACGGTCGAGTTGCTGCTGACGAGCCGGATCGACACGCTCCACCCGTCGGACCGGCTGCTCCTGCGCCACGCGTCCGTGATCGGCCCCTCCTTCGGGCTCGACCTGCTGGCGGAGATCCTCCCCGAGGAGTCGGCCGACCCGGATCGCTGGAATCGCCTCGTGGACTTCGTCGACTGGGACGGGCCGTCACGGCTCCGCTTCCGGCACGACCTCGTCCACGCCGCCGCCTATGAAGGGCTGTCCTTCGCGAAGCGCCGGGAGATCCATGCTCTCGTCGGCGGCGCGATCGAGAGGCGGTCGTTCGACCCGGCGATGGACGCCGAGGTTCTGTCGCTGCACTTCCTCGCAGCGGAGGACTGGTCGAAGGCATGGCAGTACGCGGTCCGTGCAGGCGACGACGCGCGGGCGAAGTACGCGAACGTCGACTCGGCGACGTTCTACGAGCGGGCGCTCGCCGCGGCCGGCGGGCTCGAGCCGCTGCCGGCGGAGGTCGAACGCGTCTGCGAGGCGCTCGGAGACGTCCGCGAGCTCGCCGGCCGCTACGACGAGGCCGACGCCGCCTACGAGCGCGCGCTCGTCCAGGGCGGCCCCCGGGCGACCCTGCTCCGGAAGCGCGGCGTGGTCGCCGAGCGACGCGGACGCTACGACGACGCGCTGACCCTCTACGACGAGGTCGAGGCGGTGGGCGACGCCTCCGACCGCGTCGCCGCGCAACTCGGGCGCGCGATCGTGCTCTACCGCCAGGGCGGGATCGACGACTCGGCCGCCTCCGCGGCGGCGGCCGCAGAGGCGGCGATCGGGCTCGGCGACCAGGCGGCGCTCGCCGACGCCTACTACATCCGCGCCGCCGCCGAGGGCGATCGCGGCGGGCCCGCAGGCGAGTTCCTCGACCTGGCGCTGACGATCTTCGAGGAGCTCGGGCTGCTCCATCGCCAGGCGACCGTCCTCAACAACATGGGTGTCCGCGCGTACTACGAGGGCCGCTGGGACGACGCCTTCGCCTTCTACCTCCGCTCGGAGGAGGTCGTGCGCCGCGCGGGCGACGTCCTGACCGGCGCGCACGCGACGAACAATCGAGCGGAGATCCTCATCGACCAGGGCAGGCTCGACGAGGCGGCCGAGCTCGTCGAGCACGCGCGGCGCACGTACCGCGCAGTGAAGTTCCCGATCGGCGACGCGTTCGCCACCGTCTACCTCGGGCGCATCGCGGCCGAGCGCGGGCGCTTCGACGAGGCGCACAGCCTGTTCGACGAGGCGCGCACGCAGCTGGCCGGGCTCGGCGCCGAGAGCCTCATGATCGAGGCTGACGCCCGGCGGGCGCAGGCATTCGTCCTCGAGGGTCGTCATGCCGACGCGGAAGAAACGGCGACGGACGCACTCGAGAGGATGCGGGCCATCGGCGAGGTCGGTGTCAGGATCGCCCTCCTCGAGCGCCTGCTCGCCGTCGCGGCCGTCCAGGCGCGCGAGCGCGACGCCGCGCCCGCGCACTTCGCCGAGAGCCTCCGCGTCGCTCGCGAGCTCGGCGCGGATTACGAGGCGGGGCGGACGCTGCAGGCGAAGGTGCTGACCGGTTTCGCCTCGGCCGAGGAGGTCGACGAGGGGCGGGCGATCATGGAGCGCCTCGGAGTCCGGTCGCTGCCGGACGTGCCGCTGCCCTGATCAACTCTTCAGGACGAAGTACTGCTTGTCGGACGTGGCCAGCGTCGAGCCGTCCGCACCGACGACCGTGATCGTCACGTAGTACGTGCCCTGCGTGAGGCCCTTCGTCTTCTGGTTGTAGACGTACTGGTAGTCCGGGGACCCCGTCCACCGGAAGACGCCGCCGCTGTCGGAGGCGGTCGCCGAGATGACGACCTCGGTGCTCGAAGAGTCCGTGCTCGAGCCCACCTTGACGAGCGTCAGCTTCGCCGTGCTGCCCGCCGGCGGCGTCGTCATCAGCTTCGTCCGGGCGCTGTCGAGATACATCCGGAACTTCACCGGGAGCGTGCTGCCGACCTTCGACACGCTCAGGTCGGTGGCATCGGGATCCGTCTGGTCGCCGCTCTTCGCTGCCAGCGGCGCCAGGATGTCGCCGCTCTTCAGGCCGACGATGTACGTCA
>DASUAX010000039.1:0-2107 GCA_035763525.1 Gaiellaceae bacterium | reverse complement strand
TGGACGTCGATCGTCTTCGCCGAGCCGTACCACGTCGTCTGCCACACGTCGGCGAGCAGCCGCTGGCGGCTCACCGCAGCGCCGGGATCGCGCGCGAGCGCGGCGAGCAGCTCGAACTCCTTCGGCGTCAGGTCGAGCTCGCGGCCGTCCAGTGTGGCGCGGCGGGCGCGCTCGTCCACCTCGAGGCCGCCGATGCGGAGCGGCTCGCGGCCCGAGCCGTTCGCCGCGGCGCGGCGCGTGACCGCGCGGATCCGTGCAATCAGCTCGCGCAGGCCGTAGGGCTTGACGACGTAGTCGTCCGCGCCGAGCTCGAGACCGACCACGCGGTCCGCCTCCTCGCCCCGGGCGGTCACGACGATGATCGGAACCCGCGAGCGCTCCCGGAGGCTGCGGCAGACATCGAGCCCGTCGATGTCCGGGAGGCGGAGGTCGAGCAGGACGAGGTCGGACGGCGCGGCCTCGAGTGCGTCCGCGCCCGTCGCGACGCGCGAGACGTCGAAGCCCTCGCGCCGCAATCCGCTCACCAGAGGCTCGGCGATGGAGTCCTCGTCCTCGACGACAAGGATGTGCATGTCCCGAGTGTGGGGCCGGTGCGGCCGGGCGGCATCGGTACTTGGCCGAAGCTTTACTGCGGCTTGGGGGAACCTTCGTCGATCGCTCGCCCGCGCCTCACGGGCGCCGCCTAGCGTCCGCGGCATGCACAAACTTCACGTCACCGTGATCGCGCTGCTCCTCGCGGCAGCGGCCGTCTTCGGCGCCGTCGCGGTCGCCCGCACCACTGGCCTCGGGTCTGCGGCGCGGCAGTCGAACGACGCCGCGTTCGCCGCGCGAGTGCACCAGCTCTCCACCTACGCGGCGAAGCTGCGCAAGGAGCTGCGGGCGAAGCCGCCCGCGCTTCCGGCCGTCCCCAAGGCCAGGCCCGTCGCGGCGGCCTCGGCGTCGGCGCCGCGAATCGTCTACCACCAGCCGCCGCCCGTGGTCGTGACCGCTCACCACCACGGAGACGACGGCTCGAAGGAAGCGGACGGTGGGGGAGGCGGAGATGACTAGCCACCAGGGGCGCCTCTACGTCCTCGCTCTCGGCCTGGTCGTCTTCTTCGTCTCCTGGGCCGTCGTCGCCGCCCACCCCTGGGCGCAGGCAGCGCAGGATCCGCGGCTCCGTGGGCTCGCCGCACGCGAGGCGCAGCTGCGCCGCGAAGCGAAGACCGTCAGCGCGGTCGTCGCCGCCCGCTGGGCGAAGTATCGCGTCGAGCTGAAGGCGCGCCGGGCGCAGATCGCGAGGGTCGCTGCGTCTGCCGCAGCGGCGCAGCAGGCCGCCGTGGTGTCCGCGCCCGCGGTTCAGGTCGTCAACCTGCCCGCGCACGTGATCACGAGGACGTCGTGAAGAGCGACCCGACCTTCTGGCTCCTCGCCCGCGCGAGCGGCCTGACCGCCTACGCATTGCTGACGGCGTCCGTCCTCGCGGGGCTCGTGCTCAAGGCGCGCCCGTTCGGGCGTGCCCTCAAGCCCGCCTCGACCACCGACATCCACCGGTTCCTCGCCCTGCTCGGCCTGGGAATGCTCGCGGTGCACGGCGTGACGATCGTGCTCGACCGCACCCTGCACATGCCGCTGGCCGGGCTCTTCGTTCCAGGTGCGTCTCCGTATCGCCCCGCCGCGGTCGCCGTCGGAGTGGTCGCCGCCGAGCTCATGGCACTGGTCTACCTCTCCTTCTTCCTGCGGTCGAGGATCGGGGTGCGCAACTGGCGCCGCCTCCACTGGGCGACGTACGTCCTCTTCTTCCTGGCAACCGTCCACGGAGTGGCCTCGGGCACCGACTCGAGCCGGCCGTGGGCGCACGACCTCTACCTCGCGGCGGTCGGAGCGGTCGCCTTCGCCACGGCCTGGCGGGCGCTCGGCCGCCGCACAAGCCCTGCAACCCAAAGGAGCATCTGATGTACCGGATCTCGGTCGACCGCTCGTTGTGTGACGGCTACGGCGTGTGCGAGGCGATCGCGCCCGACGTGTTCGAGCTCGGGGACGACGGCCTCGCGATCGTGCGCACGGCTCTGACCGACGACGAAGCGGTCAGCGAGGCGTGCGCCTCCTGCCCGATGGGGGCGATCAC
>DASUAX010000038.1:0-8385 GCA_035763525.1 Gaiellaceae bacterium | reverse complement strand
CTGAACGTGCTCGGAAGCGACTCGTGAAGCGCGCCGCGCCCTACGCCTCGCTCTCGCTGGCGCTCGACTACCCGACGGCCGAGCTCGACGCCGCACTTGCCGCGGCGGACGGCTCCGCACTCGAGCCGTTCCTCCGCTTCGTACGCGAGACGCCGCTCGCGGAGCGGCAGCGGCGCTACGTCGAGACGTTCGACCTCGACCGCCGCGCGACGCTGCACCTCACCTACTACCTGCTCGGCGACACGCGCAAGCGCGGCCTCGCACTCCTCCGTCTGAAGCGCCTGTACGCGGCCGCCGGCCTGCCGCTCGACTCGGACGAGCTCCCCGACTACCTGCCGGCGCTGCTCGAGTTCGCGACGCTCGCCCCGGACGGGTACGGCGCGACGCTGCTCGGGGAGCACCGGCTCGCTCTCGAGCTGCTGCGCCTTCGGCTCGCCGAGCTCGAGAGCCCCTGGGCGTGCCTGCTGGAGCGCCTCTGCGCATCGCTGCCGCGCCTCCTCGGGCCGGAGCGCGACCGGCTCGCGCGCCTCCTCGCCGAGGGGCCGCCCGGGGAGAAGGTGGGGCTCGAGCCGTTTGCCCCGCCCGAGGTGATGCCGACGGGGGCGCATGCGTGAGTCATAGAGCAGAGCTCTACGTCTGGCTGGTGCTGCCGTACGCGGCGATGGCGATCTTCGCTGCCGGGCTCGTCTGGCGCTACCGGCGCGACCAGTTCGGCTGGACGAGCCGCTCGACGCAGCTGCTCGAGAGCCGCCTGCTCGCCTGGGGCTCGAACCTCTTCCACTGGGGCGCGATCGGAGTGATCCTCGGCCACGTGCTCGGCATCCTGATCCCGGTGCGGACGACGAAGGCGCTCGGGATCTCGGAGAGCGCCTACCACCACCTGGCGGGGATCGGCGGCGGCATCGCGGGGCTCATCTGCCTGGCCGGGCTCGTGATCCTCGCGTGGCGGCGCGGCATGGTCGCACGCATCCGCGTCACCACCTCGACCGCCGACGTCGCGGTCTACGCCCTGCTCGCACTGCTGATCGTGCTCGGCCAGATCGAAGCGCTCGGCTACAACGTCTTCGGGCTCGGCAGCGGCTCGGGCTACAACTACCGCACCACCGTCAGCCCCTGGTTCCGGTCGCTCTTCCACGACCCGAAGCCGGAGCTGATGTCCGGCGCGCCCGTCGTCTACCAGCTGCATGCGGCGGTCGCGTGGGCGCTCTACGCGCTCTGGCCCTTCAGCCGGCTCGTGCATGCGTTCAGCATCCCGTTCCAGTACCTCGGCCGTCCGTACGTGCTCTACCGCCGCCGCTACGCGGCCGCGCGCGCCCAGGCTCGTTGAGCGCGTTCCTCGAGCGGGCGGTCGCCCCGCTCTTCCCCGGCTACTTCAACCTCGTGATGGCCACGGGGATCGTCTCGAACGGCTTCTTCCTGCTCGGCCACGGCACGTTCTCGGACGTGTTGCTCGTCGCCGGCTTCGTCGCCTACCCCCTCTTGCTCGCGGCGCTCGTGCTGCGCGCCGTCCTCTATCCCCGCCTGCTCTGGGCCGACCTCGTCGACCCGCGTCTCGTCTTCACGTTCTTCACGCTCGTCGCGGCGACCGACGTGCTCGGGAGCGGTCTGCACCTGCGCGGCGACGAGGGGCTCGCAACGGCACTCTGGCTGTTCGCGCTCGCGGTGTGGGTGGTGCTCGGCTACTTCAGCTTCGCGGTGCTGACGTTCGTGAACAACGAGAGCGGCGCCGAGGTCGTGCACGGCGGCTGGCTGATCGCGATCGTCGGGACCGAGTCGCTCGTCATCCTCGGCGACCTGCTCACGCCTCGCTTCGGCTCGCTGCAGAACCTGGCCCAGATCACGGTGTACGCCCTCTGGGGGATCGGGATCGTCTTCTACGGGATCTTCATCACGCTGTTCACGCACCGCATCTTCTTCCTGCGCCTCGAGCCGGCGGAGATGGGGCCGCTCTTCTGGGTCGTGATGGGTGCGGCCGCGATCTCGACGAACGCCGGCTCGACGCTGATCGCGAACCCGCCCGCGCTGGCGTTCCTGCGGGCGATGCGGCCGTTCGTCGACGGGACGACGCTGATCCTCTGGGCGTGGGGCACCTGGTGGATCCCGCTGCTCGTCATCCTCGGCTTCTGGCGACACGTCGTCCGCCGCTTCCCGCTCCGCTACGAGCCGGGCTACTGGAACCTCGTCTTCCCGCTCGGCATGTACACGGTCGCCACCTTCCGGCTCTCGCTGGCCGCGGACTACACGGCGCTGCAATCGCTCGCCCGCGTGATGATCTGGGTCGCGTTCGCGGCCTGGCTCGCAACCGCGGCCGGCCTTCTCAGCGTCGTACGGCCGACACGTCGGCGGAGATCCTGACCTCGTCGCCGACGACGACGCCGCCCGTCTCGAGCGCCTGCTGCCACCTGAGGCCGAAGTCGCCGCGGCTGATCGTCGCACGAGCCTCGAGCCCGACGCGGTCGTCGTGGGCGCCGTGGACGGTCACCTCGAACGCAACGGGCCTCGTCTCACCGCGCATGGCGAAGTCGCCGGTGACGCGGTAGGTCGCCCCGTCGACGTGCTCGACCGACGTCGACTCGAACGTGATCTCGGGGTGCCGCTCGGCGTCGAAGAAGTCCTCCGAGCGCAGGTGGTCGTCGCGCCGGGGCTCGTTCGTGTCGATCGAGGCGGTCTTGACGCAGCCGGTCACCTTCGAGTCGTGGTAGTCGGGTGCAGCCTCGATCGTGCCCTCGAACTCGCGGAAGCGGCCGCGGACGGTCGAGATCATCATGTGCTTGACTCGGAACTCGACGGAGGAGTGGGCGGGATCGATCTCCCACGTCCCGGTCGGCACGCGGGCGGCACCCCGTTCGGTCTCGAGCTCGGTCATGTTGCTCCCTTCCGGCGGGCCTGCTCCCTCAGCGTCTCGGCGATCTCGTCGCCGGCCTCGTCGATCCGCTGCTCGACCGAGTCGGGCGCCGCCACCTTGAGCTGCTCGAGCCCACGCCGCGCCAGCAAGAGCGCGCCGGCCGTCGCACCCCCGGCAACGAGTAGCGCGACCGCTGTCGGCGGCAGCACCTTCCGCAACGCGATCAGCGGCAAGGACGCGAGCGCTCCTCCCGCGACGAGGCCGAGCGCGCCCGCCGCACCGACGTAGCCGGCACCGCGGGCGGCGGCACGCCCGCGGTCGGTCACCTCCTGCTGGAGCCGCTCGACTTCCTCGCGCAGCGCCTCCGCGACCTGGTCGACCTGCCGCCGGATCGCCTCTGCGAGGTCGTCGCCGAGCGAGCCGGACGGGCCGGGATCAGCGCGCTGAGCCACGTCCCGCCTCTACCCGGCCGCCGGCACGGGAAACGCACGGTTGGCGTTCGCGGCGCACGGGAATGCCGCGAGGCGTGACGGAGCTGCGACTGAAGACGATCGTGCTCGGCTACGACGGCACCCGTTCCGCCGAGCGGGCGCTCGAGCGCGCCGCGGCGATCGCGCAGGCGTTCGGCGCCAAGATCGTCGTAACCGACGTGGCGGCGCCGCAGCCGGTGCAGGCGGCGCCCGGCGCGTTCGGCCTCGTCCCGTATTACGAGTACACCTCCGACATCGGCCTCCGCGCCGACGAGGCGCGCTGGCGCGAGCACCGGGGCCGCATCGACTCCCTCCTCGACGGCCGGGGGATCGAGCACGAGTTCGCGGGCGTCGTCGGCGAGCCGGCCGCGGAGATCGTCGACGTGGCGGAGAGTCGCGACGCCGACCTGATCGTCGTCGGCACGCGCCAGGCCGGCTTCCTCGAGCGTCTCTTCGGCGGGAGCGTCAGCCAGGGTGTCGCCCGCCGGGCGCACTGCGACGTGCTCGTCGTGCACCCGGCGGACGACGACGCAGGCAGTTAGCTTCGCGGCGACCGCCTCGACGGGCCGAGCAATCGGCTGTCGAGGTTCACGCGCCGCGGCCGGGGACGAACGTGTCGGAGCTGAGGACGAGACCGCCGATCGCGATCGCGCAGCCGCCGAGCGAGATGAGCACGATTGCCGCATTCGGCGCGGCAAGGGCGAAGAACGAGCGCAGCGACGGGACGAGCAGGACGGCGAAGTACGCCGCCGCGAGCAGGACGCACAGCACCACGACCGCGGTGCTTCGCTGAACGCTCCCCGCCTCGAGCACGACGATCAGGTACAGGCTGACGAGGATCATCACGGTGGTCGCCACCGTCTGCGCCTCGACGAGCGGCAGGTTCACGACCTGGAGCGCCGTCAGGTAGCCGGCGACGAGACCGAAGCCGACGGCCGTGCCCGCGGGCACCGCGAACTGGGAGACGCCGCGCAGGAAGCCCTCGAAGGTCACGCGGCCGGCGCTCGGCGCGAGCGCGAGGAAGAAGGAGGGGATGCCGACCGCCAGCGTCGCGACGAGCGTCAGGTGCCGCGGTAGCAGCGGGTATGCCGTCGGCGAGATCCCGATCACCAGGATGAGGAACGCGGCCACCATCGACTTCGAGACGAAGAGCTTCGTCACGCGCTGAAGGTTCCGCAGGATGCGCCGGCCCTCGGCGACGAGCCGCGGAACGACCTCGAAGTCGCCGCGGACGAGCACGAGGTCGGCGACGCTGCGCGCCATCTGCACCCCGCTCCCCTGCGCGATCGCGAGCCGTGCGGCCTTGAGCGCCGGCACGTCGTTGACGCCGTCTCCGATCATCGCGACGTACCGTCCGTCGGCGGCGAGCGCCTCGACGACGCGCCGCTTCCCTTCCGGGGAGATGCGACCGATCACGTGGTGCGCGCGCAGCACGCCCCGCAGCGCCGCCGCGTCCTCGGGGAGGGAGCGACCGTCGAGCGGCTCGCCCGACGAGATGCCGACGTCGGCCGCGATCGCCCCGACCGTCTCCGGCCGGTCGCCCGAGAGGACGCGCAGCTCGACGCCCTGCGCCTGGAGGAACTCGACCGTCGAGCGGGCGCTCGGCCGCAGGCGCTCGGCGAGCACGACGAGCCCGAGCGGCTCGAGCCCCGGCGGGAGCTCGTCGCCGTCGAGCGGCGCGCGCGTGCGCGTGAGCGCGACCACGCGGCGGCCGGCGCGCGCCTCCTCGGTGGCTCGCGTGCCGAGGCCGCCGATCGGCAGCTGCTCGGGCGCGCCGAGCACGTAGCTCGTGTCGCCGACACGG
This sequence comes from Gaiellaceae bacterium, assembly GCA_035763525.1. Lineage (GTDB taxonomy): Bacteria > Actinomycetota > Thermoleophilia > Gaiellales > Gaiellaceae > PALSA-600. The sequence continues at coordinate 3,266 of DASUAX010000038.1, read as the reverse complement.
ACCGCGCTCCAGCGGCGTGCCGACGAGAAGGGAACCTCCTGCTCCGCCGGCCGCGCCTCGCCCGGGAAGCGGTCGACGATCGCCTGCATCGTGGCGTTCCTCGTCGTCGCAACGCCGCCGAAAACCGCGAGCGCAGCGTCGAGCGCGCCGTCCACGCCGGGGTCGGGAATCGTCTCGGTGACGCGCAGGCTCGGCTCGGTGAGCGTGCCGGTCTTGTCCACACAGACGACGTCGACGGAGGCGAGCGACTCGATCGCGTTGAGCTGCTGGGCCAGTGCACCGCGGCGCGCCATCCGCATCGCGGACACCGCGAACGTGACGCTGACGAGCAGGATCAGCCCTTCGGGGACGAGCGTCACGACCGCGGCGACCGCCGTGGAGACGGCGTGGCCGATCGGCGCGTCGCGCTCCCAGAGCGCATAGCCGAGCAGCGTCCCGAGCGGCACCATCACCGCGACGAGCGCATAGAGGAGCCGGTTCATCGCGCGCTCGAGCGGCGAGCGCGGGTGCCGGAACTCGCGGGCCTCGCCGGTGACCCGCTCCGCGTAGCTCTCCGCACCGACGGCGGTGACGGTGTAGCGGCCGCTGCCGTCCGTGACGAAGGAGCCGGACTGCAGCTCGTCGCCGGCGGCGTGGCGCACGGGCGCCGACTCCCCCGTGAGGATCGACTCGTCGAGCTCGAGCCGCTCCGACGACTCGAGCACACCGTCGGCGACGAGCTGGTCCCCCGCCTGCAGCAGGACGAGGTCGCCCTCCACGACCTGCTCGCGCGGGAGGTGCTGCGGCACGCCGTCGCGGACGACCGATGCGGTCGGCGCGACGAGCGCCGAGAGCCGGTCGAGCGCCCGCTTTGCGCGCACCTCCTGCAGGATCCCGATGCCGGAGTTCGCCACGAGGATCGCGAGGAAGAGCGCATCCTGCCACGAGCCGAAGATCAGCGTCAGCGCGCCGAAGAACAGGAGGATCGCGTTGAAGACGGTGAAGACGTTCGCGCGGACGACGCTGCGCAACGATCGGCTCGACGCGTCCGCCTGGGCCGGCGGGCGCGCTGCGAGCCGCGCCGCCGCCTCGGCGACCGAGAGCCCCTTGTCGTCGCGCGCGCTCACCTTCCCGGCAGAGCGTGGCACAACCGCGCTAACCGGGGTGGCGAACCGCGAGGTCGACGACGAGCGGGAAGTGGTCGGAGCCCACACCCGGGGCCTCGTGATGGTCGCGCACGACGAGGCCGCCGCTCACGAGGCAGTTGTCGATCGGCACCCGGAGCGCGGGCGACCACGTCGGCCAGCTGTACGCCGTCCAGGCGGACGGGCCGTAGAGGCTCGCGAGCCCCGCGTCGCGCTCGAGCCGCCGGAACGGCCCCGTCCACGGCGGGGTGTTGAAGTCGCCGCAGATCGCGAGGCGCTTCCCGAGCCCCGGCCGCGCGGCGGCGAGCGCCCGCAGGTGCCGCACGTGGATCGAGCCCGCGAACGGCGTGTGGACGTGCGTGACGACCACCGTCACGGGCTCGCCGGCGACGCGCACGCGCGCGACGATCGTCGGCGGCCCACCGGCGGGATAGTGCTCGACGCGCGCGGAGAGGAGCGGCACGCGGCTGAAGACGCCGACACCGTATGCGTCGCCGCGGGGAGCGACGAGACGTGCGTCGTAGGCGGGAAGCGCGCGAGCGAGGTGTGCGGCCATCGCCGGCGTCAGCTCGGTGACGCCGACCACGTCGGCGCCGCTTCTCGCAACCAGCCGTTCGACCGCGGCGAAGCGCGTGTTGCCGACCTCGACGTTCGCGACGAGCAGCCGCAGGTTCCCCTTCGCGGCGCCTGCCGCCGCGGACGCCGGCGGGGCCAGGGAGATGCCGATCACGGCCGCGTTCAGGGCCGCCAGTGCGGAGGCGGCGGCCGCGAGCCGCGCCCGCCGGAGCGCGAGCGCCGCGAGTGCCGCCGCGACGAGCACGGCCAGGTACTGGAGGCGAAACACGTCCGCGAGCTCGAGCATCCAGAGGTACCGGTCGAAGAGCCCGAGCAGCGTTGCGACGCCGACAAGCGCGACGATCGCGGTCACCGCTCCGCGCGCGAAGCGGAGGCATTGCGCTCGCACGGCCACTGCCGGCCCGTTGTAGCAAGGCCCGGCTCGGGCCGTTGGGAGCGACGTCACCCCGGTGGACGCCCCCGGCGACCGGCAGATGCCATCGCCGAGGGCGTTTCCGCCCGAAAGCGGACGTAACCGCTACTTCGCCGCGGGCTGCGGGACGATGCGGATGTACGGCTTCGGCTCGTCCCAGCTGCCGAAGAGGTCCTTCGCCTCGTCGTTCGAGACCGATCCGGAGATGATCACGTCGTCGCCTTCCTGCCACTGCGCCGGCGTCGAGACCTTGTGGGTCGCCGTCAGCTGCAGCGAGTCGATCACCCGGATCACCTCGTCGAAGTTGCGGCCGGTCGTCATCGGGTAGACGAGGATCAGCTTCACCTTCTTGTCCGGCCCGACCACGAACACGTTCCGCACCGTCTGGTTGTCGGCGGCCGTGCGGTCCGACGGGTCGCCGGAGACGTCGGCGCCCAGCATCCCGTACTGCTTGGCCACGTTGAAATCGTGGTCGGCGATGATCGGGTAGTCGACCTCGGCGCCCTGGGTCTCCTCGATGTCCTTGACCCAGCCTTCGTGCTTCTCCGTCGGGTCGACCGAAAGCCCGGCGATCTTGACGCCACGGCGGTCGAACTCCGGCTTGATCTTCGCCATGTACCCGAGCTCGGTCGTGCACACCGGCGTGAAGTCCTTGGGGTGCGAGAAGAGCACCCCCCACGAGTCACCGAGCCACTCGTGGAAGCGGATGCGGCCCTGCGTTGAGTCCGCCTCGAAGTCGGGGGCGGTGTCCCCGATCGTCAGTCCCATGCAATTCCTCCCTGCGGGGTGTCGGAGTTTCTATCTTCACTCAAACGCGCACGCTGCCGCAGATCTTCCGTACGCTGACCGGCATGACCAACGCGACGATGCAGACGAACCAGGGCACGATCGAGCTCGAGCTCTTCGACGACGACGCGCCGAAGACCGTCGACAACTTCAAGAAGCTCGCCTCGGACGGCTTCTACGACGGCGTCATCTTCCACCGGGTGATCGAGGACTTCATGATCCAGGGCGGCGACCCGACCGGCACCGGCTCGGGCGGTCCCGGCTACCAGTTCGAGGACGAGCAGAACGACCACTCCGTCGTCCGGGGCTCCCTGGCGATGGCGAACGCCGGGCCGAACACGAACGGCTCTCAGTTCTTCATCGTCACC
>DASUAX010000037.1:0-2598 GCA_035763525.1 Gaiellaceae bacterium | reverse complement strand
AGGCGGCGGGCGATGTCGAACGTCTGCCGTTGCGAGCGGTTCGTCGTCGCGTGCGCGGCGAGGTAGCCGGCGGCGGCAACGAGCGGCAGGGCGGCCTCGTCCGTCCCCGCGAGCAGCTCGTGCTGCCGCACCGCCGCCTCGACGCACTGGATCGTGTGGAAGTTCCGGTCCTCCCGCACGAGCGCGGCGCCGAGTGCTGCAACGAGCCGTCGAGGGTCGCCGCCGGCGCCGAGGAACGACGCCGCGAGCTGCCTCGCCTCGTCGACCTGCTGCTGCCGGTCGAGCAACGCAGGGAGCTCGGCGAGCAGTGCCTCGGCGTCGGCGCCGGGCTCGGGCGCCGGCAGGCGACGGGCGGGAACGTTGAGGAAGCGGTCGAGGTGCACGCTCATCGCGGCGTCGAAGACGCCGCGCACGAGCTCGGGAGCGGGCGAGCGGCGCAGCCCCTGCTCGACGGCGTTCGCGAACGTGAACGTGTGGAGGGCCGTGTCCCAGTCCCCGAACTCGTTCGAGGTGGGAAAGCGGGCGATCCGCGTGGCCGCCGCATACGTGACGGCCGCTGCGAGCTCGACCTCGGTTGCGCCGTCGCGGAGTGCTGCCAGCAGGGTGTCGGCGATCGCTGCGGCCTCGCCCTCGAGCACTGTCTCGACGAGCGTCTCGCGCCCCTCCCAAGCACGGTCACGCCGACTCTCGAGCGTCGCGGGCAGCTCCGCGAAGACCTTCTCCAGCAGGCGAACGACGTCGACGGGATTGCGCCACGCGTTCGACTCCTCCATCCGCTCGGCTCCGGCGAGTTGCGTGGGCAGCGAGCCGAGCACCGCTTCGGCGTGCTCCCAGCCGACGATGTCCAGCGCCTCGAGCGCCTTGTTCACGAAGTCGAGCGTGTGCCCGCCGTCGAGGTAGCGGTGGTCGGTCGCCGCGGCGAACAGCATGTCGGCAAGCTCCTGGGGAGTCGCGCCGCTGCGGACGGCCGAGATGAGAGCGCGCTCAGAGCCCTCGGCGTCGCGCACCTCGACGAAGCGCCTGAACCAGGCGCCGAGCCGCATAGGGCCGGGCGCCTCTCCCGGCAGCGGCTCGAGCGGGAAATGGGGCGCGCCGCCTGCGGAGTCCTGGGCGACGTCGGCCAGCCCTTGGTAGAGAGCCGCCGGGCGCTCGGGAGCGTCGAGGCGCGGCACGAGGTTCATGAAGCACGTGAGGGTCGTGAGGCCGCGGAACCAGCCGCCGCCGCGACGGGCGACGCCGAACTCGAGTCCGGTGCGGAAGACGTCCGTGCCGGTTGGGTCCGCCTCGACGAGCGCGATCGCCGCTTTCGCCACCACGAGCGGGATGTCGCGCTCGAGCCCGTCGCGGAGGCGCTTCCGCTGGTGCGCGGCCGGGTCCTGCAGCGGGCTGAGGTCGACGAGGACGTCGTCGCCTTCGAGCGAAACCGGGAAGCGCCGCAGCTCGTCTGCGAACTGGTCGAACGTGCCGCCGGTCGCGAGGTCGAAGCGGGCGTGGTGCCAGTGGCAGGTGAGGATTCCGTCGCAGACCGTGCCTCGATGGAGCGGGAAGCCCATGTGCGGGCAGCGGTTGTCGACCGCGTACACCTCCTCGCCCTCGGCGAACAGGCATACGACGTGCCCGTCGAGATGGACGACCTGTCGCCCGGCAGCGCGAAGCTCGGCGAGTGACGCGGCGCGGACAAGGCGATCGGATGCGACAGCGGTCATGGGCTCCTCCTTGGTCACACAGGAGCGTAGAACCTCGAGTAAGGTTGAAGTCAAGTGGCCGACGATCTGACCATCGGCGAGCTCTCGGCACGCAGCGGTGTTGCCCCCTCGGCGCTTCGCTTCTACGAGGAGCGCGGGCTGATCCAGGCCGATCGCACGGACGGCAACCAGCGGCGCTATCCGCGCAGGACGCTGCGGCGGATCGCGCTCATTCGGGCGGGCCGGGCAGCCGGCATCCCGCTCGAGCAGATTCGGCGGGCGCTCGACTCGCTCCCGACCGAGCGCCCGCCGACGCGCCGCGACTGGGAGCGCCTTTCCCGAGCCTGGCGCGCGGACATCGAGGAGCGGATCTCGATGCTCGAGGCGCTGCGGGACCGGTTGACGACCTGCATCGGCTGCGGCTGCCTCTCGATCGACCGCTGCAGCCTCCTCAACCCCGACGACGAGGCGGCGGCCTTCGGCGCCGGCGCGCACTACCTCCGGCGAGACAGCCGGCGCGCGGTCGCGTAGCGTTCCGCGTATGACGGCGATCGAGGCAGGAGCCGAGTTCGGGCCGTCGTCGTGGATCGACGTGCCGCAGGAGAAGATCCAGGCGTTCGCCGACGCGACCGGCGACCACAACTTCATCCACGTCGATCCGGAGATGGCGGCGCAGACGCCGTTCGGCGGTACGGTCGCCCACGGCTATCTCACGCTCTCGCTGCTGCCGGCGATGTCCTACGAGGTGATCCCGCATGACGACCCGGGTGCCGGCATGGCGCTCAACTACGGGCTGAACCGGGTTCGCTTCCCGGCGCCGGTGCCGTCGGGCTCGCGCGTCCGCGGCACGTTCCGCGTCGACTCCTCGAGGGAAGAGGACTGGGGCCGCGAGGTCACGATGACGGCGACGATC
>DASUAX010000036.1:0-36540 GCA_035763525.1 Gaiellaceae bacterium | reverse complement strand
GCGCCGAGCCGGTTCGACACCGTCTCGTCGGGGCCGAAGATGCGGAAGTTCGTCGCGTTCCGCTCGACGACGTCGCGCAGGAACGTGCCGAGGACGCGCGTCGCCTCGCTGAACGTCGAGGCCGGCTTCTTCACCTCGACGGCGTAGTCGCGGAAGTCCGGCAGGTCGAGGTCGCGCAGGAGGAGGCCGCCGTTCGCGTGCGGGTTCGCGCCCATCCGCCGCTCGCCCTCGGGCGCGAGCGCCTGCAGCTCCGGCCGCAGCGTCCCGTTCTCGTCGAACAGCTCCTCGGGCCGGTACGAGCGCATCCACTCCTCGAGCAGCCGGCGGTGCTCGTCGTTCTCGCGCGCCTGCGTCATCGGCACCTGGTGGGCGCGCCACGTGCCCTCGACCTGCTGCCCGTCGACCTCGGCCGGCCCCGTCCAGCCCTTCGGCGTGCGCAGGATCAGCATCGGCCACGCCGGCCGCGTCGAGTCGCCGCTCTCGCGCGCGCGCCGGTGGATCCCGGCGATCTCGTCGAGCATCGTGTCGAGCGTCCCCGCCAGGTCGGCGTGCACCTGCATCGGATCGCTGCCGGCGACGACGTACGGCTTCCACCCGTAGCCGCGGAAGAGCGCGTCGAGCTCGCCGTCCGGGATGCGGGCGAGCACGGTCGGGTTCGCGATCTTGTAGCCGTTCAGGTGCAGGACCGGCAGCACCGCGCCGTCGCTGACCGGGTCGAGGAACTTGTTCGAGTGCCAGCTCGTCGCGAGCGGCCCCGTCTCGGCCTCCCCGTCGCCGACGACGCACGCGACGAGCAGGTCCGGGTTGTCGAACGCCGCGCCGAACGCGTGCGAGAGCGCGTAGCCGAGCTCACCGCCCTCGTGGATCGACCCGGGTGTCTCGGGCGCGACGTGGCTCGGGATCCCGCCCGGGAACGAGAACTGGCGGAAGAGCCGCCGCATGCCCTCCTCGTCCTGCCCGATCGCCGGGTAGACCTCGCTGTAGGTGCCCTCGAGGTAGGTGTTCGCGACGAGCCCGGGACCGCCGTGGCCGGGGCCGGTGATGTAGATCACGCTCAGGTCGCGCGCCCTGATCGCGCGGTTCAGGTGGACGTAGAGCAGGTTGAGGCCCGGCGTCGTCCCCCAGTGGCCGAGCAGGCGCGGCTTGATGTGCTCCGGCACGAGCGGCTCGTGCAGCAGAGGGTTGTCGAGCAGGTAGATCTGCCCGACGGAGAGGTAGTTGGCCGCGCGCCAGTAGGCGTCGATCAGCGCGAGCTCGTCGGTCGGCGCCGTCACCACGTCTTTGCCGTCGTTACCTGCTCCACCCGCCGCAAACGTACTCTCGCGTCGACCGCGACGGCGGCGTCGGGCCCGGCGAGCACGGGATTGAGGTCGAGCTCGCTCACCTCCGGCAGGTCGACCGCGAGCTGCGAGAGACGGTGCAGCACGTCGCCGACCTTCGCCCTGTCGGCGGGCGGCGCGCCGCGCCAGCCGGCGACGAGCCTCGCCGCCTTGCCCGTCGTGAGCGCCACCTCGACGTCGACGTCGGTGAGCGGCGCGAGCGCGAAGCGCGCGGCGCCGATCAGCTCCGCCAGCGTCCCGCCGGGGCCGAACGCGACGAGCGGCCCGAACACCGGGTCCTGCACGACGCCCGCGAGCAGCTCGGCCTGCCCCTTGAGGAACGGCTGCACGACGACCGGGCCGCCGATCCGTTCCACGGCTCGGCGCACCTCGTCCTCGCTCCGGAGGTCGAGCGCGACGCCGCCGGACTCCGTCTTGTGCGCGCCCGCGGCCGCGGTCTTGACGACGGCGGGAAGGCCGAGCTCGCGCGCCGCCTGCGCGGCCTCGTCGGGCGTGCGGGCAGGGCGCTCCGGAACGAGCGGGAGCCCGTACGTCTCGAGCAGCCGCCGGGTCTGTGCCGGGTCCAGCCACACGTCGTCGGCGTCGGCGAGCAGCTCGTCGACGAACGCCCGGGCCGCTTCGCGGTCGACCCCCTCGAGCACCGGCAGCTTGCCCTCCGGCCGGCGCAGCCACGCCGCCCGCTGCGCGGCCAGGCCGAGGGCCCGCGCCGCCGACTCGGGGTAGGCGAGGCTGCCCTTCGGCGCGCCCTCCGCGCTCATCACGACCGGCACCACCGGCTTCTCGGCGCCCTCGGACGCCCGGCCGATCGCCGCGACGACGTCGGCCGTGTCGGCGACGATCGTCAGCACGAAGAGCACGAGCACCGCGTCGACGTTCGGGTCGGCGAGGACGAGCGGGATCGCCTGCTCGTAGGTTGCGCCGACGGCGCCGCCGAGCATGTCGACCGGGTTCGAGATGGACGCCTCCGCCGGCAGGATCTCGGCGAGCCGCTCGCGCGTCTCGTCGGCGAGGTCGGGGAGCACGAGCCCGGCCGCGTCGCACGCGTCGGCGGCGAGGATCCCCATGCCGCCCGCGTTCGTGACGACGGCGACGCGGTTCCCGCGCGGGAGCGGCTGCGAGGAGAGCAGCACCGACGTGTCGATCAGCTCCTCGAGCGTGCCCGCCCGGATCACGCCCGCCTGGCGGAAGAGCGCCTCGACCGCCGCATCGGAGCCGGCGAGCGCCGCCGGGTGCGAGCTCGCGGCGCGCGCGCCGCGGGCGCTCGTGCCGCTCCGCATCGCGAGGATCGGCTTCGAGCGAGCGACCCGCTTGGCGATCCGCGCGAACTTGCGCGGGTTCCCGAACGACTCCAGGTAGAGGAGGATCACGTCCGTCTCCGGGTCGTCCTCCCAGTACTCGAGCAGGTCGTTCGAGGAGACGTCGGCCTTGTTGCCGATCGAGACGAACGAGGAGAGGCCGAGCCCGCGCGCATCCGCCTGCTCGAGCAGCGCGATCCCGAGCGCGCCGCTCTGCGACGAGAACGCGGCGCGGCCCGGCGGGAACTGGCGCCCGGCGAACGTCGCGTTCATTCGCACGCTCGACGACGCGATCCCGAGGCAGTTCGGCCCGACCATGCGGGCGCCGTGCGCGCGCACGAGCGCGAGCAGCTCCTCCTGTCGGCGCGCGCCAACGCTTCCGACCTCGGCGAAGCCGGCGGAGATGACGCAGAGGGCCTTCACGCCGCGCTCGAGCGCCGGCCGCGCGGCGTCGATCACCGCCGTGCCCGGCACGCAGATGACGGCGAGGTCGACCACCTCCGGCAGGTCGTCGATCGAGCCGTAGCCGGGGACGCCGCCGACCGGCTGCCCCTTCGCGTTCACCGGATACGCGGCGCCCGTGAAGTCGCCCGCCAGGATGTTGCGGAAGAGCTCGCCGCCGATCGTGCCGCGGCGCGCGGACGCGCCGATCACGGCGACCGAGCGCGGCGTGAAGAACGGCGCCAGCGAGCGCGCGACCGCGATGTGGTCGCGCTCGTCGATCGCGGCGCGCACCTTCTCGGTGTGCGCGAGCTGGAGGCTCACCTCGACGACCCCGCCCTCGAGCTGGCGCGTCGTCTCGAAGCCCGCGTCGCCGAACACCTTCAGCATCGCCGCGTTCTGCGGCAGCACCTGCGCGACGAACTCCTCGATGCCGACGCGGCCGGCGTGCGCGGCGAGCCGCTCGAGCAGGCGCGTGCCGACGCCGCGCCCCTGCAGCGTGTCGGCGACCGCGAAGGCGACCTCGGCGCGGTGCGGGTCGCGCAGGCGCACGTACGTCGCGAGCGCGACGACCTCGCCCTCGAGCTCGCCGACGAGCGAGACGGTGCTCGCGAAGTCGGTGCGGAGAAACGGCGCGACCATGCGCGCGTCGACGACGCCCGCGCCCTGGAAGCGGAGGTAGCGGCTCTCCGGCGAGAGCTGCTCGAAGAAGCGGAGGAGCAGGTCGTCGTCGGCCGCGCTCGTCGGGCGCAGCCGCAGCGTCGACCCGTCGCGGAGGACGACGTCCTCGACCGGCACCGACAGGATCTCCGGCAGCTCGACGGTCATGGGCGAACCCTTCCCACGGCGAGAGCATGCCGAATCGGGGTTTTCCCGAGGACCGCTTCGTTCCGACCCCGATTCGGCGGCAGCCCGCCCGCGCGACAGTTGGGGCGAGAACGAAGGGAGGCACACCATGAAGCCGATCCTGCTTGCCACCGACGGCTCGCCGTCCGCCGCCGAGGCGACGCGCGAGGCGATCGAGCTCGCGCGGGCACTCGAGGTGCCGCTCGTCGCGACCGCCGTCGAGCACGTGAGCGCGCCCTCGTACGGCTACTACGGCTACGCCGAGGTCTACAGCGAGCTCCGCAAGGCGGAGGTCGAGCACGCACACGCCGTCCTACGCGACGTCGCGCGCCGGGCCGACGCGGCGGGAGTCGCCTGCGAGACCGTGCAGCGCGAGGGCGTCGTCGTCGACGAGATCTGCCGGCTCGCGCAGGAGCGCGAGGCCGCGCTGATCGTGATCGGCGCCCACGGCTGGGGCACGCTCAAGCGCCTCGTCTTCGGGAGCGTGTCGCTCGGCGTCCTGCACGAGGCCCCGTGCCCGGTGCTGGTCGCCCGGACGCCCGCCGCCGGCGAGACGACCTGGGTCGACGAGCGCGCCGTGGCGGCCGCCGCGTAGCTACGAGAAGGGCAGCTCGGCGCGGAGGCGCGTGCCGCCTCCGCGCGGGCTGTCGAGCGTCAGCGTCCCGTCGAAGGCGGCGACGCGGTCGGCGAGCCCGGCCAGGCCGGTGCCGCGCGAGGCGTCCGCCCCGCCCTTGCCGTCGTCCTCGACCACGACCACGAGCGCGCGATCCGTCTCGCGGACGCGCACCGCGGCACGCGTTGCCTCGGCGTACTTGGCCACGTTCGTCAGCGCCTCGCTGACGATGTAGTACGCGGCGACGGCGACGTTCGTCTCGAGCGGCGTGTCGGTCACGTCGAGCTCGACCGGCAGGGGCGCGCGGGCGGCGACGATGCGGAGCGCCGCGGCGAGGCCGCGGTCGGAGAGCGCGGAGGGATGGAGCCCCTGTGCCAGCTCCCGCAGCTCCTTGACGGCGGCGGAGAGCTCGATCAGGGCCTCGTCGAGCGCCTCGGCGACGGGCAGGCTGCCGCGCTGCGCGTTCCGCAGCAGCAGCAGGAGCGCCACCAGCCGCTGCTGCGCGCCGTCGTGCAGGTTGCGCTCGAGCCGGCGGCGCGCGTCGTCGGAGGCGGCGACGATGCGGATGCGCGACCGCCGCACCTCGGCCTCGTGCCGCGTCCGCTCGGTCACGTCCGTGCCGCTGACGAGCCACAGCGGCCCGCTCTCGATCGCGGGCAGCGGGGTGCACGACCAGGCGACGTCGATCTCGCCGCCGTCGCGCTGGAGCCAGCGCCCCTCGCACTCGCTCACGCCGCTGCTCCGGATCGCCGAGACGATGCAGTCGCGTGCGGCGGCGCGCTCGCCGTCGGCGACGTAGCGCTCCCAGAAGACGGCGCCGCCCGTCTCGTGCGGCTCGTAGCCGAGCGTCCGCTCGAACGCCTTGTTCGTCGCGAACGGCCGCACGCGGCCGTCGGAGTCGACGAGGCAGATGAGGCTCGGCGCGTGGTTCGCGATCGCGTTCAGGAGCTCGCGCTCCCGCTCGAGCTCTGCGATGCGCGCGTTCAGCGCCGCCGACGACGGGCGCGGGCGGCGCAGCAACTCACGCAGGCGGCCGCCGCTCGGGGAAGCGCGGCAGGCCGTCGTCGGGAATCTCCTCCCATGCCGCCGCGTACGCGACGTACTGCCGGTAGGCCGGCCGCACCCCGGGGTCGGAGTCGAACGCTCCGAGGCGGACCCCCAGCACCGTCCCCTGCGGGTCGCGGCTCCAGAGCGCGCTGCCGCACGCGCTGCAGAAGCACTTCGGCCACCCGTCGGGCGGTGCCCACTCGCGGACGAGCTCCTCGCCCTCGACGACCCGCAGCGCGCCCGCCGGCACACGTGCCTGCGCGGACGCCGCGGTGCCCGTCCGGCGCTGGCAGCGGGTGCAGTGGCAGTACGACGCGCTCTGCGGCGCCTCGTCGATCTCGAAGCGGACACCGCCGCAGAGGCAGCCTCCGGTGAGCGGGAGCTCGGGCATTCCGGCGAGCCTAACTGTCGGAGGCGCGTGTACGCTGCGCGGCCGGGGATCTGCGGTGGGCGACTACGAATACGAGCTGCGGCGCGACGGGGTCGTGGTCGCGACCGGGCGAATCCAGCTCGAGCAGCCGCCGGCGGCGGGCGACGAGCTGACGCTCGGCTCGACGCGCGCGCGGATCGAGGACGTGCTGCCGCTTCGCGACGGCCCGCGCCTCATCCTCGAAAAAGCCTGATGCGGGAAACCCGCAGGCGGTCCGCGGGCGGCGGCGGACGCGCGGCCCGACGGCTGCGGCGACGCTCAGGGCGTGGACGGCCCGGCGCTCCTCTTCATGTGCGTGACGCTCCTGATGGTGCTCGGAGGGATGGGCAAGAAGCGCCTCGAGTGGCGGCCGCGGCCGATCCGGCTGCGCCTCCGGCGGCGCAGGTAGCCGTCAGTGCAGCTCGGCGGGGAGCTCGATCCCGCTGACGTCGACGCCGAGCGACTTCGCGAGGCGGACGCCGTGCTCCAGGTCCTCCTTGAGCATACGGATGTCCGTCTCGCGCATCAGCGCGCCGATGAACTCCCGCGCCTTCGGGCGCCAGAGCGCGTGCTTCGCGAACAGCGGCAGCATCCGGTTCGCCGCCTCGATCAGCGTCGACTGCACCCTGCGGCCCGCGCCCTCCAGCAGGACGCGCTCGTACGCCATCCCGGCGCCGTGGTGGATCCCGTCGTCGATCGCGAGCCGGTTGCAGAGGTCCTCGAGGACGGTGCCGCGCGACGAGCGCGCGATCATCCGGAAGCGCGGGATGATCAGCCGCTCGTAGAAGACCTGCATCAGGAAGACCTTCTCCTCGAGCGTGTCGGCGTCGAGGGTCATGTGGGCGAGCTTGTCGAGGTGCGGGTCGCGCTCGGCCATGCCGCCCGCCTCCTCGATCAGCTTCAGCCACGCCTCCGTGTGGCGCGACTCGTCCTGCACCATCGTCGTGTAATACAGCTTCGCCTCGTGATCGGGCGCGATCGAGAAGAGCTGGGTCGCCATCTCGACCGCGAGCTCGTCGGCCTGCAGCTGCTGCGTCACGACCGACCGCCACAGGTCGCGGCGGCGGGCGAGCTTCTGCGGCGACCCCGAGTACTCCGGCACCGGCGGGATGCCGCCCCACGGCAGGTCGCGCACCTGCCACTCGGCCCGCTTCGCGAGCTCGTAGTAGCGGTAGACGCCCTTCAGGTCGCGGTCGGTGTCCAGCCCGAGGTGCTCGGCCTCCATCGGTCGCCTAGCCTAGCCGCTAGCCTGCCGCCAAATCGTCCCAGGGGGGTACATGCACACGAAGCTCGTCGTCCTCGCGGCTGCCGCCGCGCTCGTCCTCGCCGGTTCCGCGCTCGCGATCACGAACGGGGAGCCGGACGGCAACGGCCACCCGTACGTCGGTGCGCTGCTCGCCCAGCAGGCGTTCTCCGACGGCACGTGGGAGGAATGCTCCGGCACGCTGATCGCGCCGAAGGTGTTCCTGACCGCGGAGCACTGCGACGAGGGCGTCTCGCGTGTCAACGTGACGTTCGACTCGCACTACGACGCGTCGACCGGCACGACCTACGCCGGCACGTGGCACGGCGACCCGGCGTACAACAACTCGGCGGGCGACCCGCACGACATCGCGGTCGTCGTCCTCGACAAGGCGCCGCGCGGGATCACGCCGGCGCGGCTGCCGACGCTCGGGCAGCTGGAGACGCTCGCGCCGGGCACGCCGATCGTCTCGGTCGGGTACGGCGCGCAGTCGGTGACGCAGGGCAAGGGTGGGAAGACGCTCAACTACGAGGACACCCGCTACGTCGCGACCGGGTCGTTGACGACGCTGACGCCGGTCTACCTGAAGGCGTCGATGAACCCGGCGCACGGCGACGGCGGCACCTGCTACGGCGACTCCGGCGGGCCGAACTTCATCGGCTCGACGAACGTGGTCGCGGCGACGACGATCACCGGCGACATGTGGTGCCGTTCCACGAACGTCGACTACCGGCTCGACACGCAGGTCGCCCGGGACTTCCTCGGGCAGTTCGTCAGCCTGCCGTAGCGAACGCGAGGGGGATGCCCGAGGGGTCGCGCAGCTCGCGCTCCTCGGGCGCCCCGAGCACCGTGAACCCCGTGAGCCGCGCGCGGTCGTCGGGCGCGTACGGCGCGCCCTTGCTCTGCCACGTGTTCGCGCCGATGTGGTGGTGGTAGCCCTCGCTCGAGAGGAACGCCGCCTGGTCGCCGTACATCGCCATCAGGTCGAACCCGAGCGAACGGTAGAAGTCGACGCTCGCCTCCACGTCCGTGACGCACAGGTGCACGTGCCCCATCGTCGTTCCCCCGGGCATCCCCTCGTATGCCGCCGGCTCGATGCCGCGGAGCAGGTCGTCGGTGTCGAGCGGCAGCGTCGTCATCTGCTCCCAGACCTTCCCCTCCCAGATCTCCCGCGGGCGGTCGGCGTAGATCTCGATCCCGTGGTGGTCGGGGTCGCGCAGGTAGATCGCCTCGCTGACGAAGTGGTCGGAGAGGCCGGAGAGCGGGACGCGGTCGGAGGCGGCGTGCGCGAGCCAGCGGCCGAGGTCCTCGCGTGTCGGCACGAGGAGCGCGAAGTGGAAGAGCCCCGCGTAGCCGTCGGCGGGGCGGGCGCCGGGCTGCTCCGTCAGGACGAGCAGGTCCTCCCCACCCGCGCCGAGCCGCGCCGTGCCGTTCTCGCGCTGCTGGACGAGCAGGCCGATCTGCTGCTCGTAGTAGCGGAGCGACCGGTCGAGGTCGGCGACCGTGAGGTGGACGGCGCCCATCCGCACGGCGCGAATATACGTCCGTGGACGCGGTTCGGGTCGACAAGTGGCTGTGGGCGGCGCGGTTCTACAAGACACGCGCACTCGCGACGGAGGCGGTGCTCGGCGGGCACGTGCACCTGAACGGCGCACGCGTGAAGCCGGCGAAGGACGTGCGGGTCGGCGACACGCTCCAGGTGCGCGTGGGGACGACGGAGTGGGTCGTGGACGTGCGTGGGCTCTCCGACCGGCGCGGCCCGGCGAGCATCGCGCGCGAGCTCTACGAGGAGCGGCCCGAGTCGCTCGAGGCGCGCGAGCGGGCGGCGTTGCAGCGCCGCGTCGCCCCGCCGCCGCTCGGCGCCGACCTCGGCGCACGGCCGACGAAGCAGGACCGCCGGCGACTCGACGCGCTGCGCCGCGCGGAGCGGCGGCGGCGAGCCTAGCGCCGCGAGGGCCGAGGACGGCAGGCCCGGCCGCCCCGGCTGGCCGCGGGCCGGGGCCGTTCACACCTCTGGGGGTCTGGACTTGAGTGTGGATGGCCGTCGGCCGGGCAAGTCGGCCGCGCTGTCGACGGCGGCGGCCGGTCTGGGAGACGAGCTATGCCCGGAAGTTCGTGGCGGCCGAGGACGAGCGTCCGTCTTGGACGGTCACGATGCCGAGCAGATCACTCGTCTCGTCGTATTCGTAGACGACCACCATCCAGCGCCAGGGGCCAAGCACGAATCGGAGGCCGTCATAGCCACCACCTTCGAGCTCTCGCCCCAGACGGGGGAACGTCTCGAGTAGCTCGATCGACCGGCGGAACCGCGCCTTCGTGTCGGCGGGGAGGCTGTGCGTCATGATCAGCCGCGCGAGGGCTTCTCCTGCTTCAGGAGTGACGACGACCCGAGCCATCGCATCCGGCTACAGCTCGTCGAGCGGAATCCCCTCACCGCGAGCGAACTGCTCGCGCCCGCGCGCGATCGACTCGCGCGCGCCGGGGATTCCGTTGAGCACCTCAACGATCGTCCTTCCGTCGATCTCGGCCTCGTCGATCGCGCGCGACAAGAGTGAACGCGCGAGCGTCCCCTCAGCGGCATACGACTGCTCAGCCATTCGCCGGAGCCGCGCGGCGCGCTCCTCGTCGAGAAGGACGTTGATCCGGTGGGTGCGTCCGCCCCGTGCCATACGAAGAAGGGTAGCACAATTCCACTCATATCGTGCTCTTCCGACCATTGACGCTCACAGTCCACACTCAAGTCCAGACCCCCACCTCTGTGACGGTGGCTGCCACCGGACACGTCGCCCGCGCCGCGGCGTTTTTCCCTGCGTAGGAGCGGATCGTGACGCCTCCGGCACGAAGGCGCGACGGTCTCGTGCGGGTGGCCGTCACCTGGCCGCGGCGGGCGGGCTCAGTCGACGGGAGCCGGCCGCGGGTGCGGGCGCCGGCGCAGCAGGAGCACGGCCACCGCCGCGAGCGCCGCGAGGATCCCGCCGGCGGCGGCCACCGGCCACCAGCTCCGACCGGCGGAAGAGAGCGCGACCGGCGCCCAGGTGCGGGTGTCGAGCGCCGCGAACCTCGTCGCGCCCCGCTCGACCGCCAGCACCCGGCCGTCGCCGGAGAGGCGCAGCCGGAGCTGCCAGAGGTTCAGCCGGGGCGGGATGCGGTCGAGGTCGATGCAGCGCGCGGTCGAGCGGGCCGTGTCGAGCGCGTGCACGAACGGATGCCCGCCGCCGTCGTAGAGCGTGTAGGCGAAGCGCCCGTCGGGGCTCGTCGCGCGGCTCAGCGGGTTCCCGCGCATCTTCTCGGTCGCGTCGCGGGGGTCGACGATCGGCTTCGGCAGGAGCCGGTGCGTGCTCACGTCGTACGCGCGGACGACGTAGCGGGTCGGGTCGATCGGCGACGTGTACTGGATCAGGAAGATGCGCGAGCCGTCGGGCGAGAGGGCGTCGAAGCTGAAGTCGCCGTGCAGGTCGACGAGCGCCGCGGAGCCGAGCCTGAACGCGTCGACGACCAGCAGGCGCGTCTCCTTGCGCGGGAAGCTCGTCCGCGGCTCGATCAGCACGAGCGTGCGCCGGTCGGCGGAGAGGCCGCCCGCCGTGCGGTCGTAGGCGACCGCCGGGATCGTCCATGCACCCGGCCACGACTGCTGCCGGACGACCTGGCCGCCGCGGCGCCTCGTGGCCTCGACGATCGTCTGGTCGCCGGCCGTCACCGTCACGTAGCGGACGGCGCCGCCGGGAGCGGCGATGCCCGACGAGCCGACGTCGACGTTCAGCACCGGCAGCCCGTCGGCGGCGGCTGCGGGCACAACGACGGCGGCGACCGCGAGCCCGGTTGCGACGGCGGACGAGATGCGCATGCGACGGATACGAGGCGGACGTGCTCGAAGGTCCCGGGCGATGACTTTCGCCTGCACGGCGGGTCCTTACGTCGATGGTCGGCCTCGAGATCGTGGACGCGCTCGCGCGGCTTCAGCTCGCCGCGCGGCGCGGCGGCTACCGGATCGAGGTCTCGAACGCTCCGGACGAGCTCGTCGAGCTGGTCGAGCTCGCCGGCCTCCGCGAGGTGCTAGGCGTCGAGCCGCGCCGGCAGCCCGAGCAGCGGGAAGAGCGCCTCGGTGTCGAGGAAGAACGAGAACTCGACGACCCGGCCGTCGGCGACCTCGAGCACCTGTAGCGCCCACGGCTCGTAGCCGCCGCCCTCCACCGGCTTGTACTGCGCGAACGCCGGCGAGCCGTTGACCGCGCCCGCCGGCAGCACGCGAGAGCCCTGGCAGCCGATGCCGGGACCGAACCACCAGGTGAGGATGTCGTCACGGCCGCGCAGCCACAGGTCGAACGGCGGCATCGACTGCGTCGCGTCCTCCTGGATGAGCGACGTGAGCGCGTCGATGTCGTACGCCTCGAAGGCCGCCACGTAGCGCTCGAGCAGCTCGCGGTCGATCTTCTCCGCGGGCTCCGACTTCGCGAGGTCGCGCGACGCGATCGTTGCGCGCGCCCGCTGCAGCGCGCTGTTCACCGACGCCACCGATGTCTCGAGCAGCTCGGCGATCTCGCTCGCCTGCCAGCGAAGGACCTCGGCGAGGATGAGCGCCGCGCGCTGCCGCGGCGGCAGGTGCTGCAGCGCAGCGACGAACGCGAGCCGCACGCTCTCGCGCTCGATCGCCGTCTCCTCCGGCAGGTGCGAGTCGGGGATCGGCTGCAGCCACGTCACCTCGGCGGGCACGTTCAGGTTCTCGATCACGGGCGCGCCCGCGGGGCCGAGGTCCATCGGCCGCGGCCGCCGTTCGCGGCCGTTCAGCATGTCGAAGCACACGTTCGTGGCGATCCGGTACAGCCACGAGCGCAGAGCCGACCGGCCCTCGAAGCGGTCGTAGGCGCGCCAGGCGCGGATCATCGTCTCCTGCACCGCGTCCTCCGCCTCGAACGGCGAGGCGAGCATGCGGTAGCAGTAGCCCGTGAGCTCGCGCCGGTACTGCTCGAGCTCGGCGCCGATGTCGACGGTGGTCGCCATCGGGGCCGATGCTACCGGGATCGTCATCTCCCGAGGTGCGCCTCGAGCTGGTCCCAGAAGCCGTTCACGCCCTGCACGATCAGCGGGTACTGCTCGTCGGGCAGGTGACCGACCTGGTGATAGGTCGCCTCGGTGCGGCCGTCTTCCAGGTCGACGAGCGTGTAGGTGAGCGTCTCTGTCGCCGGGTCGTCGGGGTCGGCGGGGTTCTCGAGCACCTGCACGATCCGCGCCGGCTCCTCCACCTCGACGTAGCGGCCGCGGAACGGCAGCTCGCTGCCGTCGCCCGTGTGCACCATCGTCGCGCCGAACGCCCCGCCGGGCCGGAGCTCGATCGTCACCCGCTCCGCAGGCAGCGTGTAGGGCGGCGTGTAGAACCACGCGGCGAGCCCCTGCGGCGTCGTGAACGCCTCCCAGAGGCGCTCGCGCGGCGCGTCGAACGTGCGGGTGATCGTCGCCTCCTTCATCTCGAGTCTCCCCTCGTCTCGGGTGTCGTCGGTTAGACGACACCCGAGACGGAAACTCATCGACGGAGGCTCTTCCCCCACGCCGCGGCGCGCGCGGCCTCACCGGCCGAGAGCGGCCCGGGCGTCCCCTCGACGAAGAAGCTCTCCGGTCGCGTCGCGAGCGTGCAGCCGTGCCGCTGCAGCCGCTTGGCGATGCCACGGGCGGCCGACCCGGTCAGGAACGCGGGCTTGTCCGGCCGCGTGTCGAACGCGGCGGCGGCGAGCCCCGGTGCCTCGGGCATCCGCTCGAGCCACTCGCGTGCGCCGATGCCCGGCGTGCCGGGAGCGCCCTGCTCGTGCGCCGCCTGCCGCGAGCGTGCGCCGGAGAGGCCGTGCACGTGCGTCGGCGCTCCGACGACGAGCAGGTCGAGCCCCTCGAGCTCCGGCGGCTCGTCGTCGACGGAGTAGACACGCGCGCCGAGCTCGCCGGCGATCGTCTCGGCGACCGCGCGCGTGTTCCCGAACGAGGACTCGTAGACGACGGCGGCGTTCATGACGTGCCTCCTTCCTCGCGTTCGCCCGGGTCGAGCCGGAACGGCGGGTACTCGGGTGTCATCAGCGCGGCGTAGGCGCCGACGCGGACGACCCACCGGTTCATGCCGAGCACGAAGTCGTAGAGCGACCGCGGGTAGAAGCCGCGGAAGAGCAGCACGAGCGCGCCGCAGAGGACGAGCACGCCGACGAGCCCCCACGAGTCGTGGAACCAGGCGGCGCCGACGCCGCCGCCGAACGCGCCTGCGACGACGTACTGCGGGATCCCGGCGAGCCACCAGCCGATCAGCGGGAGCCCCTTGCGCTGGTGCTCCGGATAGGCGATCTCGACGCGCGCCGGGTAGTCGGGGACGTCGCGGAGCGTGAACGGCGGGTAGCGGTCGGTGCCGTTCGCGGCGAAGCTGTAGAAGCCGACACGCCAGCTCCAGCGGATGACGCCGAGGTTGTAGTCGAAGAGCGAGCGCGGGTAGCGCCCGGTGAAGAGCAGGACGAAGAACGCGGCGAGGGTCGCGAGCACGAACCCGACGCCCAGGAACGCGAGCACCACGAAGTGCGGGATCGCGAGCAGCCACTTGACGAGCCACAGCCACCGCGACGGCCGGTCGAGCCGGCCCTCGAGCCGCACGGGATAGGGATAGGCGGCCACTGACATCACCTCTTTCTCGATTCGCCGCCAGGGTCGCAGCCCGGGTGAGCACCCGCATCGGTGAACGCACGGATCGCGTTACCGGCCTCGCGCGCGCGGGAACGAGCCGTCGCGCATGGGCCTGCGGCGGATCCTCCTCGGCGACTGGAACCACGTCGTCCGCGACCCGATCGACGTGCTGCGCATCGTGTTCATCGGCGGCACCCTCGTCTACTGGGGGCTCGGACGCTCGACCGCGATCGGGCTCACGGCCGCGTCGATCGTGCTCGTGATCGCGCGTCTGATCGACCTGCCGCGGCCGTACGACCTGATGCTGCTCGGCGCGATGGTGCTGATCGCGGGGGGCACGGCGGTCGACCTGTACGGTCGCATCGGCTGGTACGACAAGCTCGTCCACGGGCTCTCGCCGTTCATGTGGGCGCCGGCGCTCTACATCGTCTGTGTGCGGCTCGAGGTGCTGCCCGACCTCGGCCGCTCGCGCGCCGCGCACCACCTCGTCGGCATGTTCCTCGTCACCCTCGCGCTCGGCGCGGCCGTCGGCGCCGGCTACGAGATCTGCGAGTGGCTGTTCGACGGGCTCTTCCCGAACTGGCACCTCGTCAAGGGCGAGCGCGACACCGCGACCGACCTGATCGCGGACTTCATCGGCGCCGCGCTCGGCGGGCTGTCGCTCGTCGTCTGGAACCTGTGGGGCTGGGGGACCGTCCGCCGCCGCCCCGGCTAGCTCGCTCGGCCCGCCGGAGCGGGAAGAGGAGCGGGATGGCGGCGAGGATCGGCACCGCCAGCACCGGCCACATCGCGGCGTAGCCGTCGGTCGAGGCGAACACGCCCTTCAGCAGGTCGATCGCGCCGCCCGTGACGAGCGGGCCGACGACGATGCCGATCCCCTTCGTCATCGTCGCGAGGCCGGCGACGGAGCCCTCGTCCTCGTCGCCCATCAGCGCGTAGAGGAGGCCCCACGCGAGCGTCATCACGGCTCCCGCGGCGATCGCGACCAGGAAGACGAGGCCGAGGAAGGGCCAGTGCCAGTGCCGTGGGATGCCGCCCGAGATCAGGCCGAGCCCGTAGACGACCGACGCGACGAGGATCACGCGCGTCAGCCCGAGCCGGTCGGCGAACCGCCCGACGCCGACCGCCGCGACCAGATAGCCGGCGGCGACCGCACCCAGGATCGCGGACGACACGTACAGCGGCTCGTCGAGCCCACGGACGACGTAGAGCACGACGAACGTGCGCATGCCGGCGAACGTCGTCTCCCACGCGGTGTTCGCGATCAGGAACAGGCGCACGTCCCGGTCCTCGCGGACGATGCGCAGCGGCGCGAACGCGTCGCCGCGGCTCTCCGCCTCCTCCGGCTCGGTCAGCGCGACCACGGCGAGGCCGCCCGCCAGCACCATGCCGGCGGCGAGCGCGAACGGCAGCGGACGGGCGACCTGCAGCAGGACGCCGCCGAGCACGAGCGCGAGCCCGATCGCCGCGCCGCGGAGCAGGTGCTGTGCGCCCATCGCCTTCGCGAGCTTCCGCCGGTCGATCCGGTCCGGGTACATGCTCCGGTACGGCGTCTCGTAGACGTAGTACGCGACGTAGAACACCGCGAGCACGGCGCCGGTGGCGGCGAGCGATCCCGCGACCGAGAGGAAGGCCAGCGCCCCGACCATCGGCAGGAGCGCCGCGAGCAGCCACGGCCGGCGGGCGCCGAAGCGCGTCCGCGTCCGGTCGGAGAGCGGCCCGACCACGAGCGGCACTCCGAGCGCGACGAGCCCCTCGACTGCGAGCAGCGCGCCGATCACGGTGCGCGAGTGGGTGTAGCGGTGCAGGACCGGCGGCAGGTAGGCGGCGACCGTGGTCAGCGACCACGCGAGCCCGACCACCCCGACCGCCAGCCGCCACCGCACGCAGACGGTGTTTCCGGCGGAGGCGACTCCGACGCACATGGTTGGATAGGCGGCTCCGATGACCACCGAGACGAATGTCGCCCTCCTCGGCTACGGCACCGTCGGCGCCGCCGTCGACCGGCTGCTCGCCGCGTCGGCCGCCGACATCGAGCGCGCGACCGGCCACCGCGTGCGCGTCGTCACGGCGCTCGTCCGCGACGCGGCCAAGGAGCGCCGGGTCGCCGACGGCGCCTCGATCACGACCGACTTCGGCGAGATCCTCGACGATCCGTCGATCGCCGTCGTCGCCGAGGTGATGGGCGGCCTGGAGCCGGCCGGCGCGTACGTGGTCGACCTGCTCGCGCGCGGCAAGCACGTCGTCACCGCGAACAAGCAGCTCGTCGCGCGCCGCGCGCCGGAGCTCTTCGCGGCCGCGTCGGCAGGCGGCGTGCAGCTGCGCTTCGAGGCGAGCGTGTGCGCGGCGATCCCGGTGATCAGGGTGCTGCGCGAGTCGCTCGTCGTCACGAACGTGCACCGCGTGCTCGGGATCGTCAACGGCACCACCAACTTCGTCCTGACGGAGATGGAGGGCGGCAAGTCCTACGCGGAGGCGCTCGCCGACGCGCAGGCGCGCGGCTATGCCGAGGCGGATCCCACCGACGACGTCTCGGGAGCCGACGCGGCGGCGAAGATGGCGATCCTCGCGACGGTGGCGTTCAACACGCGCGTGCCGCTCGACGACGTCCAGTACGCGGGGATCACCGAGATCGACCCGCTCGACGTCGCCGCGGCGCGCGAGCTGGAGATGGTCGTGCGGCTCGTCGGCGCGGCGCGACTCGTCGACGGCGGCTACGACGTGCGCGTCGAGCCCGCGTTCGTGGACGCGCAGCATCCGCTCGCGAAGGTCGACGGCGCGTTCAACGCCGTGATGCTGCAGGGCGACGCGATCCGCGAGATCACGCTCGCCGGCCCGGGGGCCGGCGGCACCGAGACGGCGTCGGCGGTGATCGCCGACATCACGAGCGTGATCGGGACGATGGGCACCGGCTTCCTCCAGAACGACGCTGCGTGGCGGCAGGTCCCGCGGCTCGAGCCGGGTGCGTCGCGTTCGCCGTTCTACTTCCGGCTGCTCGTCGACGACCGGCCGGGCGCGCTCGCGCGGGTCGCAGACGGGCTTGCGCGTCACGAGGTCTCGATCGCGCGGCTCGTGCAGCACCAGGCGGGAAGCGGCGCGACGCTGCACGTCGTTACGCACGAGGCGCCGGCGGGCGCGCTCGCGGCCGCGCTGGGTGATCTCGCCGGCCTCGAGGAGGTGCGTCGCGCGTCGCGGCCGATCCCGGTCGTCTCGGATCGCGGCGTTGCGGAGCTCGGCTGGGCATGACCGGCGCCCGCGCGTCGTGGCTCTCGCTCGGAGAAGGCGGCACGCCGCTCGTACGCGCATCGCGTCTCGGCGAGCAACTCGGCCTCGAGCTGCACCTGAAGTGCGAGCTCCTCAATCCGACCGGCAGCTTCAAGGACCGCGGCATGGCGGTCGCCGTCGAGCGCGCCGCCGACGCCGGCGCGCGCTTCGTCGTGTGCGCGTCGACCGGCAACACGGCCGCGTCGGCCGCGACGTACGCCGCGCGCGCGGGCCTGCGCGCGGTCGTGCTGACTCCGGAGGGCGCAACCGCGAGCGCGAAGCGCGCGCAGGCGCACGCCGCGGGCGCGCGCGTGCTCGAGGTGCGCGGCACCTTCGACGACGCGCTCCGTCTCTGCCGCGAGCTCGCGGAGAAGGACGGGTTCGTGCTCGTCAACTCGCTCAATCCGGACCGGCTCGACGGCCAGCGGTCGGTGGTCGGCGAGATCGTCGACCAGCTCGGGCGGATACCGGATGTGGTCGCGCTGCCGTACGGCGGCGGCGGCAACGTGTCGGCGGTCGCGGCCGGCTGCGACGAGGCGGGGATCGCCCCCGTGCTCGTGGTCGGCGAGGCGGCGCGGCGCCCGGAGACGTTCGCCTCCGCGATCCGCATCGGCGAGCCCGCGCACCGTGCGCGGGTCGAGGAGCTGCGGATCGCGGGGCGGCTGACGGTCGTGTCGCTCTCGGAGGACGAGCTCCGCTCGGAATGGGAGTCGCTCGCGCGGGTCGAGGGGGTGTTCTGCGAGCCGGCGTCGGCGGCGGGTGTCGCGGCGCTGCGGAAGCTCGGGGACGTGCGCGGGACGGCCGTGTGCATCGTCACGGGCCACGGGTTGAAGGACGCGTCGGCGGTCGACGCGTCGGCGGCGCTGAGCGTCGAGCCGACGGTCGCGGCGGTGCTCGAGGCGCTTTCGTGATCCGGGCGGCGGCGCCCGCGTCGACGGCGAATCTCGGCCCGGGCTTCGACGCGGCGGGCGCGGCGCTCGAGCTCTGGAACGAGGTGGAGGCCGAGGAGGGCGCGTTCGGCGTCGAGGTGGAAGGCGAGGGAGCGGGCGAGCTGCCGCGCGACGAGCGCCATCTCTCGTTGCAGGCGTTCGCGGCGTTCGCGCCGGTCGCCGGCTACCGCTTCCGGTTCGTGAACCGGATCCCGCTCGAGCGGGGGCTCGGGTCGAGCGCCGCCGCGATCGCGCTCGGGCTCGTCGCGGGTGCGCGTGCGGCGGGCGCTTCGCCGTCGGGTGACGAGCTGCTCGCGCTCGCGGGGCGGTTCGAGGCGCACTTCGACAACCTGGCGGCGGCACTCTTCGGCGGCGTGTGCGTCGCGTGGCAGGAGGGCGGTCGGCCGCGGGCGCGCCGGATCGCGGACGACGTGCCTGCCGCGGCTCTCGCGGTCGTGCCGCCGGGGCGGATGTCGACGGAGGCGTCGCGCGGCGCGCTCCCGGAGTCGGTCTCTCACGCGGATGCGGCGGCGACCGCCGGCGCCGCGCTCTTGCTGGGGGCAGCGCTCGGTTCGGGCGACCCCTCCTTGCTCGCACCCGGGCTGCGCGACCGCCTGCACGAGCCGTACCGCTCCGCGGGCGCACCGCTCCTCGAGCGCGTGCGCGCACTGGCGCCGCCGGGGCTCCTCGGGGTGACCCTGTCCGGCTCGGGCCCGACGGTGATCGCGTGGGTCGACCGTGCCTCGTCGGACAACGCAGCCGCGCTCCTGCGCTCCTCCCTCGAGTCCGAAGCGGACGTGCTCCCCCTGGCCGTCGCGCAGCGCGGTGCGCTCGGCTAGCGCGAGCGGCGCCCGGCTCAGGTACGGACCGTCACAGAAGCGTCACGACTTTGTGAAAACGCCTGCTCAGCGCCACCGCCCTTCGGCCGTGGCCGTTTCGCCGCGCGGGGCCGTGGCGTCAGAGCTTCCTCCGAGCCGCGTCCGACGCTCCTCCGAGCCGCGTCCGAGCCGCGTCAGACGCGGCTCGGACGCCACGCCCCCGCTAACGGCGAAGCTCGGCGCGGCGGTTTTCGAGCGAATCGAGCTTCCCGGCGAGCTCGCCGGCGAAGGCGGCGAGGGTCTGCTGCCGCGCGCGGACGAGCTCGAGCTGACGCTCGACGAGCGGGATCGCCGCCTCGACGATGCGCAGCCGCTCGTCGCCCGACGCCGTCTCCCAGCGGCCGCGCAGGACCGCGCGCGACTCCTCCGCCTCCGCGAGCTCGACGAGCTCCTCCAGCGACAGGCCGAGCAGGTCGCGCAGGCGGATCAGCTCCGTGAGCCGGACCACGTCCGCCTCCGTGTAGACGCGGTGCGCGCCCTTCGACCGCGACGCGTCGTGACCGAGCAGCCCGCGCTCCTCGTAGTAGCGGATCGTGCGCGTCGTCACGCCGACTCGCTCCGCGACCTCGCCGATCCGCAGCGCCCGCTCGGCGTTCACGCGACCTCCACGGGCTCGATGCCGGTCGCGGTCGCGTGCAGCTCGTGGTGGTACTTGCCGCCGCGGAGCAGCGATGCAACCGCCGCGACGGCGCAGCACGCATCACCGATCGGCGTCGCGAGCGTCCCGGCCTGCGCGCGTACGACGTGCGGGTCGCCCCCGACGACCTCGACCGCGTTGTGGTCGAGGTGCTCGTGCGTCACGAGCAGCACGTCGGCCTCGACGCCCTCGATCGGCGGGTAGTCGAAGCGGCGCCCGCTCTGCGCGAGCCGCTCGCTCATGTCTCCGAACGGGTCGACGAACACCTGCTGCGAGCCGGCGACGAGAAACGCCGACTGCCCGAACCACGTGATGCGGTTCATGCTGCCTCCTGGAGCGTGACGGGGTCGACGGCCTGCTCGGGCTCCGACCAGTGGTACTTGCCGCCGCGGAGCAGCGAGGCGACGGCGGCGACGACGCAGGCTGCCGTCGCGAACACGAACGCGTAGACGAGCGCAGTGTGGAACGGGGCCGAGATCAGGTGCGGGAAGAACGCGCGGCCGGTGAGCTCGTGCTGCTGCGCAGCCGGCAGCGCTGCGAGCGTGTGCTGCCCGAGCAGGTTCTGCATCGGGTTGTAGCCGAGGAACGCGGCGAAGAGGCTTGCCACCGGTGGCAGGTGCGAGATGCGCGCTGCATCGGCGGCGGGCACTCCGTGCGCCACGAGCCCGTGGTCGAGCGTCGAAGGGAGCGACGACGCGAGGCCGATGATCATCAGCGAGAAGAAGAGCCCGATCGAGAGCACGCTGGCAGCGTTCTGGAACGTCGCGTTCATGCCGCCGCCGACGCCGCGCTGCGAGGGAGGCAGCGAGTTCATCACGCCGGCGCGGTTCGGCGAGCTGAAGAGGCCCATGCCGATCCCGTTCACGAGCAGGATGCCGGCGAACCAGCCGTACGAGAAGTCGACCGGCAGGACCATCAGCAGCACGAAGCTCGACGCCGCGATCAGCATCCCGCCGGTCGCGAAGGGACGAGCGCCGAAGTGGTCCGAGAGGTACCCGGAGAGCGGGCCGGCGACGAGGAAGCCGGCGATCAGCGGCAGCATGTAGATGCCGGCCCAGAGCGGGGTCTGCGCGAAGTCGTACCCGTGCTCGGGCAGCCAGATCCCCTGCAGCCAGATGATCAGGATGAACTGCAGCCCGCCGCGTCCGACGGCCGAGAGGAGGGTGGCGACGTTCCCGGCGGTGAACGCGCGGATGCGGAAGAGGTCGAGGTGGAACATCGGCTCCTCGACGACGCGCTCGATCCACACGAACACCGCGAGCAGCAGGAGGCCGCCGGCGAGGCACGCGTCGACGAACGGCGACGTCCAGCCCATCGTGTGTCCCCCGTACGGCTGGATGCCGTACGTGATCCCGACCATCAGCGCGATCAGCCCGACCGCGAAGGTGACGTTGCCCCACCAGTCGATCGACGCGGCGCGGCGCTCGCCGGTGTCGACGAGCTTGCGGTACGCCCATACGGTCGCGAACAGCCCCACGGGCACGGACACGAGGAAGACGAGCCGCCAGGCGACCGGGGCGAGCACGCCGCCGAGCACCAGGCCGACGAACGAGCCGGCGATCCCCGCGATCGCGTTGATGCCGAGTGCGAGGCCGCGCTGGTCGCGTGGGAACGCGTCGGTGAGGATCGCGCTCGAGTTCGCGAACAGCATCGCGCCGCCGACGCCCTGGCCCACGCGCATCAGGATCAGCCACAGCGCGCCGGCGCTCCCGTGCAGCCACGTGATCGTGAGCAGCAGCGAGAACGCGGTGAAGACGGCGAAGCCGAGGTTGTACATCCGCACTCGCCCGAACATGTCGCCGAGCCGCCCGAGGCTGACGACGAGCACCGCCGTCACGACGAGGAAGCCGAGGATCATCCAGAGCAGGTAGCTCGTGTTGCCGGGCTGCAGCGGGTCGACGCCGATGCCGCGGAAGATGTCGGGCAGCGCGATCAGGATGATCGACTGGTTGATCGTCACCATCAGCACGCCGAGCGTCGTGTTCGAGAGCGCGACCCACTTGTACTCGAGCCCGCTCACGCGGCTTCGCCGCCGGCGACGAGCAGGTCGGCCTCGGAGTCGAGCGGCTCCGGCAGCGCCTGCACCGCCTCGGCGCCTTCGAGCAGGCTGTGCCCGCTCGCGAGCACGGCGATCGCGGCGACGATCGTCGCGGCGCCGATGTAGAACGGGAGGTGGTCGCCGTGCGCGCCGGCGATCCTGCCGGCGGCCCACGGCGCGATCCCGCCGCCGATGAAGCGGATGAAGCCGTACGACGCCGACGCGATCGGCCGCTCGACCGGCGCGACGGTCATCACGGCCTGCGTCGTGATCGTGTTGTTCGTCCCGATGAAGACGCCGGAGAGGATCACGAGCACGATCAGCGCGGTCTTCGAGTGGATGAAGATCCCGATCAGGAGCACGTCGACCGCGAACAGGGCGAGGTTGACGTACAGGGCGCGCGCGATCCCGAGCGCACGCTGCGCGGGCGGCGCGCCGAAGATCGCGAAGAGGCCGACGAGCACGCCCCAGCCGGTGAAGACGTAGCCGAGCTCGTGCGTGCCGAGGTGCATCGGGAACGGCGCGTAGCCGAGCACCGTGAAGAAGCCCCAGTTGTAGAGGAGCGCCGTCAGCCCCATCGTCAGCAGCCCGCGGTGGCGAAGGGCCGCGATCGGGTCGACGATCGAGACCTTGCGGGCGGGCCGCGGCACGTCGCTGACGAAGAGCACGGTCGCGACGAGCGCGATCCCCATCAGCACGGCGACGCCGAAGAACGGCCCGCGCCAGCTGATGCCGCCCAGCTCGCCGCCGAGGAGCGGGCCGAGCGCGATGCCGATCCCCAGCGCCGTCTCGTAGAGCACGATCGCGCCGGCGAAGCCGCCCGAGGCGGACGAGACGATCACGGCGAGCGATGTCGCGATGAAGAGCGCGTTGCCGAGCCCCCAGCCGGCCCGGAAGCCGACGATGCCGCCGATCGAGCCCGACGCGCCGGCGAGCGCGCTGAAGACGACGATCAGGACGAGGCCGAGGATCAGCGTCCGCTTGGCGCCGATACGGCTCGAGACGAAGCCGGTCACGAGCATGGCGACCGCCGTGATCACGAGGTAGCTCGTGAAGAGGAGCTCGACCTGCTCGGGCGAGGCCTGGAGCTTCGTCGCGAGCGCGGGCAGGATCGGGTCGACGAGGCCGATGCCCATGAAGGAGACGACGCACGCGAATGCCACCGCGAAGACGGCCCGCGGCTGGCGGAATGGGTTGCCCGTGGTGTCTGCCCGCATCAGTTCTAGTTGACGTTAACGTCAAATAGTACCTGCGGTATTCCGCGAGGGCTCGCCTCAGTAGAGGTAGGGCAGGAGGCGCCACCGCGTCCGCCGCCGGTAGTCGGCGTAGGCGGGGTACGCCGCCTCGAGGCGTGCCTCCTCGTGGCGCGACTTGAGCGCGAAGAAGGCCGCGAGTGCGACCGTCAGGATGCCGCCCACCACGCTCTCGAAGAGCGCGGACCAGCCGGCCGCGACGAGGATGCCGCCGAGGTACATCGGGTGGCGCACGAGCGCGTAAACGCCCTCCGTCCGCAGCGTCGCGCCCGGAACGGGCGCCGGGAACGGCGTCAGTGAGCGGCCGAGCCGCCTGGCGCTCTCGACGAGGAGCGCGACGCCCGCCGCGATCAACACGCCGCCGGCGACGTACGATGCCGTGCTCTCGCCGAGGCCGACGAGTGCGGAGAGGGCGACGGCGGCGGTCAGGACGGCCTGCGCGACCACCCAGCCGCCGCCGCGACCGTCAGGTCCCGGCGTGGCGCGGCTCACGCGCCGAAGGTTACGGCGTCGTCAGCTGCCGACGCCGGCTGCGGCCAGCAGGACGAGCACGAGCGTCGTCGCCGCGACGAGCCCGTGCAGCCCGACGATCGAGACCGGGAACCGGTGCTCCGCGGCCGTCTCGTCCCTACGGCTGCGCGATGCCCAGATGCCGAACATCGTGAAGCCGATCAGCGCGACGACGAGGAGCAGCGCGAACGCGATCCACGCGACGGCGCTCGAGTCGCTCGCCACGTAGACGACCCAGAGGACCAGCCCGGTGGCTGCGAGCAGGAAGTGCGTGAGGATCAGCACCGGCCGGATGCGGCCGCTCTCCCGCTGTTGCATGCCACCGTGCTTCAGCCAGATCGCGAGCAGCACGAACCCGCCGCCCGCGGTCACGATCCACGTGATCAGCGCGGCCCAATTCATTACCCCTCCTTCTCGACTCGCATGCCGTGGACGAAGACGATCGTGCCGCCGTACCAGCCGCCGGCTGTGAGCGCGACGAAGCCGCAGAGCGCCAGCACGAGCCCGCCGGTCGTTACGCGGCCGTCGCGGTAGCCCGGCCACTGCAGCCAGGCCGCCAGCGCGAAGAGCGTGACGGCCGTGACCATGGCCGAGAGGTGGATCGTCGCGGTGCGCCAGACCGGCGACCCCCATTCGATCAGGATCCAGTCGGCGAAGCCGGTGAGCGCCGTCGGCGCGGCAACCGCGAGGCCGCCGACGAGCGCGAGCCATGCCGCCGGACCGAGCTTCCCCTCGGCCACCCCCGCCTTCCCGAGCACCGAGAGTCCCGTGGCGAGCACGAACATCCCGATCGTCGCGTCGGTGAGCGGTGGATGCGAGGGATGGCCGCGGAGGCCCCGGACGAGAGCGATCATCCGCCTCTATTTATCAGAAAATCGTATTTACAGGTGGCGCAACTGCAACACGACGCGGCAGGAGGCGTGGTCGGCGAGGCAGTCGTGCGTCTCGCACTGGACCTCCCGCACCTCGATGCCGCTCGTCGCGCGGGCCGCAAGGCCCGCCCACATGCCACGGTCGACGTCCGCCGCGTCCGGGCGCCTGCGGACAAGAGGGCGAAGCGGGCACGTCGGCGTCGCGATCACCGCGCGGTCCTCCCCCACGTCCTCGACGCTCACCTGGTAGCCGAGCTTCCGCATCGCGGCGCACACCGCCTCGACGCCGGCGCGCAGGGTCGGAGCCGCCTCGAGCCCGACCTCGTCGGCGAGCTCGTCGGCGAACGCCTCGCCCGTCTCGCGCAGCCGCCGGGCGCGGCCGCGCTCGGGGAGCGCGTCGATGATCAGCCCGAGCAGATCCTCGTAGTGCCGATCGGGGAACTGGATCGCGTTCAGCTCGGGGACGACGGCGTACGTCTTCGCCGGGCGGCCGGACCCGGGCCCCGTGCGGCCGGTTCGCCGCTCGTAGCCGATCTCGAGCAGCCCCGCCGCCGCCAGCCGCTCGAGGCGGGCGCGCGCGACGTTCCGGTGAATGCCCGCGGACGCAGCCAGGTCGTCGGCGGTGACGGCGCGGTCGCTCGCGCGGGCGAACAGGAACGCCGCGCGGGCGTCGGGATCGCCGACGGCTTCGAGCTCGTCCATTTCCAAAACCAAGCTAGCAGGCTTTAGAAGCTCTCAGTAGTCGCTCGCCACGAGCGCACGCAGGCTCTCGTGCTCCTCGCGGCAGGCGGGGCACCCCGCAAGGTGCGCGCCGAGGCCCGGCAGGAGCGCGTCGGCGTCCCGTCCGGCCAGCTCTGCCTCGACATAGCGGTCGAGCAGGTCGAAGCACTCGTCGCAGCCGACCTCCGGCCCGGCCGGGCCGAGGAGCGCGCGTAGCTTCTGGTCGTTTCTCATCCGATCTCCTCGAGGTCGAGCCCGCCCTCGGCGAGCACCGTGCGCAGCCGCCGGCGGGCGTCGTGAAGTGTCTTGTAGAGCGCGCCGCGCGTCGTGCCGAGGCGGTCGGCGAGCACGTCGATCGGCACCCCGTTCAGGGCGAGCGCGACGAGCACGCGACGCTGGTGCGGCGTCAGCGTGGTGGCGATCGCAGTGCGTACGGCGCCGACGAGCTCGGAGCGGGCGGCCGCCTCGTCGGGAGCGGCGCCGCCCGGGACGAGGTGCCAGGCCTCCGGCTCGAGCGGGATCTCGCGTGCCTGCCACGCGCGCTTCCGCAGCTTGACCGCCGCCTCGAGCAGCGCGAACTTGTACGCCCAGGTCGTGAAGCGGCTCGCGCCGCGAAAGTCGTCGAGCTTGCGCAGGACGCTCACGAGCGCGTCGTCCGCCGCCTCGAGCGCGATGTCGTCGAGCTCGTCGCCGCGCAGGTGCGGCAGCGCCGACCGCCTGCGGGCAACCTCGAATCGGGCCGCGCGCAGGAGCAGCGCGTGCAGACGCGCGACGGCCGCGTCGTGCGCCTCGCCCGTGGCGCGCAGCTCCGCCAGCCACGCCCGGGACTCGAGGTCGAGGGGTTCGTCGACGAGATCGATCACGGCGACCGCCTCGACGCTAGCAGCGGCGGCGGCCCTCACGTGAGCTCCTCGAGCGGCGCGAGGATCCGGACCGCGAGCTCCGGCGGGCAGCCGCGCTCGACGAGCTCGATCAGCGCGTGCAGGTCGAAGCGGGGGTCGGCCGCGAGGCGGCCGGCGAGCGCTGTCGGGAAGCCCGCGTGGAGGAGCTGCTCGCGCCGCCAGCCGCGTGCATCGTCTCTCGTCCGGTCGCGGGTCTCGATGCTCATGTATCGGTAGTGCCGCCGGAGCGCCGTTTCTTACCTGGTGATCGTCGACTTCGCGTCCGGGCTCCCCGACCTGAAGGTCGCCGAGACGCGCCTCCTCCGAAACCAGGCCGACATCGGGAACGCGATCAAGCCGTAGTACGGCGCCGCCGCGGGAGCTCAGGCCCATGACCAGGTGCACGCGGAGATCCTCGAGATGTCGGGCATGCTCGCCGACGGGATCGTCGCGCAGTTCCCGGCGCGGTTCGTAGGCGCTAGCCGGCGATGCCGCGGCAGGCGGGGATGTGGTCGCCCGCGAGCCGCAGCAGAAGCGCGTGCAACTCGCCCCGCTCGGCGTCGTCGAGCGGAGCGAGGAACTCCCGCTCGAGCTTCTTCGAGAGTGCCCGGAGGCGCGCGAGTGTCTTCCGGCCGTCCGGCGTCATCCGCACGACGTGCCGGCGGCGGTCGGCAGGATCGCGGCGGCGCTCGATCAGGCCGTGCTCTTCGAGCTCGTCGAGCAGGCCGACGAGCTGCCCGCGGTCGTAGCCGAGTGCATCGGCGATCGCGCCCTGCGTCTCGCGCGACCCCTCGTCGAGCACGGCGAGGATCGCGTGGTGGTACGGGTGGAGCCCCGCCGCCTCGTAGGCGTCGAACGACTGCTCCTTCGCGGCCATCCCGAGCCGCTTCAGCAGGAAGAGCGCCGACGACACGAGCTCCTCCGGGATGCGCTGTGGAGGCTGCTTGACCGTCGTCGTCATTTCACCCACGGCGGAAGTGTAGCGCGACCCATCGTTGTTGTGATAGATAGTTGAGGTACACAACGATAGGGGTGATCAATTGGTGACAACAACCACGGACTCGAGGCGCTGGAGCGCCCTGGCGCTGATCGTGACAGCGCAGTTCATGGTGATCCTCGACGTCGCGATCGTGAACGTCGCGCTGCCGTCGATCCAGTCCGATCTCGGCTTCTCCGCGGCGAGCCTGCAGTGGGTCGTCTCGGCCTACGCCATCCTCTTCGGCGGCGCGCTCCTGCTCGGCGGCCGCCTCGGCGACCTGCTCGGTCGTCGCCGGCTGCTCATCGTGGGCCTGCTCGTCTTCGCCGCCAGCTCCCTCCTCTGCGGCCTCGCGTGGTCCGCGGGCTCGCTGATCGCGTTCCGCGCGGTGCAGGGACTCGGCGGCGCGCTGCTCGCGCCGTCGGCGCTGTCGCTGCTGATGACGACATTCGCAGAAGGTCGCGAGCGCAACATGGCGCTCGGCATCTACGGCGCCGCTTCTGGCAGCGGCGCGGCCGTCGGCGTCCTGCTCGGCGGCGTGCTGACGAGCTACCTGCACTGGTCGTGGATCTTCTTCATCAACGTCCCGGTCGGGATCGCAGCCGCAGCCCTCGCGCCGGTCGTGCTGCGTGAGAGTCGGGCGCTCGCCGGACGCCGCCACTTCGACCTCGCCGGCGCGGCCACCGTCACGGGCGGGCTGATGCTGCTCGTCTACGCACTGACGCGCGCGACGAGCGACGGCTGGGGCGCGCCGCTGACGCTCGTGCTGCTCGGCGCGTCGGCCGTGCTCGTCGCGTCGTTCCTCGCGATCGAGACACGCTCGCCGTGGCCGCTGCTGCCGCTGCGGATCTTCCGCCTGCGGACGCTCGCGGCGGCCAACGCGATCATGACGATGGTCGGCGCCGTCACGTTCGCGGAGTTCTTCCTGCTGACGCTGTACCTGCAGGACGTCCTCCGCTACAGCGCGGTCGAGTCGGGTGCGGCGTTCGTCGGCTTTGCCGGCACCGTCGTCGTCGTCTCGAACCTCGCGCAGGTGATCGTGGCGCGGTTCGGCGTGCGGGCGACGCTGACGACCGGCCTCGTTCTGCAACTGGCCTCCGTCGCGTGGATCACGCGGCTGCCGTTCGACGGGCACTACCTCACCGACATGCTCCCGGCGTTCGTCGTGGGCGGCGGCGGGCTCGCGCTCACGTTCGTGCCGGTGACGATCGCGAGCCTCGCAGGCGTCTCCCCGGCCGACGCGGGCGTCGCGTCAGGCCTCGTCAACACGAGCCGGCAGATCGGCGGCGCGATCGGGATCGCAGCGGCGAGCGCGATCGCCGAGGCGGTCACCCGCCACTCGACCGCAGCCGGCGCGGCCGCCGTCGACGACGGGCTCCGCGTCGCGCTCTACGCCCTCACCGGCGTCCTCGTCGCGGCGGTCGCGGTCTCGGCGGCGCTCGTCCGCCCCGCCCCGCGTCCGGCCGCCGCCGAGGCGCCCGAGGCCGCCACGCTCGCGGAGGCGGCGTGACCACCGCGGCGCGGAGGGCGCGTCAGCTCGAGATCGCGTCGCTCCTCGACGAGCTCGAGGAGCGACGGCGCTACCTCTATCGCCTGAAGGCACGCGGAGCCCGGCCCGCCGGGCTCCGCGACCTGAAGGACGAGCTCGCGGACGCACACGGACGGCTGCGCGACGTCGTCGGGACGTAGCGGCCGCTTGTCCTGAGGACGGACGGCCATTGTGCCGGGGCCCGGGGTCCGGGGCCCCGGCACAGCGCGCGCTCAGCGCGCGACGGTGAAGTGCTGGAACATCAGCGACTCGTGCGGCTTGCAGTACGCCTTGTACTTGCCGGCGACGAGCTTCAGCGTGAACGTCTTCGTGCCCTTGAACGGCACGGAGGTGAAGGTCCACGACTTCCCGTTCGGCCCGTCGAGCTCGTAGTTGTGGAACGACGAGTCGTCGTGGATCACGAGCTTGTACGTGCCGGGCTTCAGGGTCTTGACCACCTTGCCGGACGTGTTCGCGAGCGCGATCTTGTACGCGTTGTTCTTGCCGACCGTGCCGACGAGCGTCGGGTGCGTCGCGGCGGGGCGCGCAAGCGCAACCGCGGCGAGCGCGGCTGCGACCGCCGCGACCAGGCCGGCGACGATGACAGCGCGAATGCATCTGTTCTTCATCGAGTGATGTCCTTTCCCGTGGCTTTTGGCTCCTCGAGAAACCGATACGGGGCTCGCGTCGTGCCGGTTCAGATGCGGCCGACCTCCGTCCGGAACCTCGACGGTCGGTAGCCGCCGTCACGCGGGCAACGCCTGGAACGTGCGCGGCACGAGCCGGCCCGTCGAGCCGCGCAGGCCCCCACGACGCTCGCCGCGCAGGCGTGACCGCGGCGGGTAGCTTGCGGCGATGGCCGCGTCGGCAGTCGAGCAAAGACCCGACGGGGTGCTGCAGAACGCGGTCGGAATCGGAGTTGCCGTCGGTGTCTACGGGATCTCGTTCGGCGTGCTCGCAGTCGCCGCCGGCCTGACGCCCGTGCAGGCATGCGTGATGTCGCTGGTGGTCTTCACCGGCGCGTCGCAGTTCGCGTTCG
Source organism: Gaiellaceae bacterium (assembly GCA_035763525.1). Lineage (GTDB taxonomy): Bacteria > Actinomycetota > Thermoleophilia > Gaiellales > Gaiellaceae > PALSA-600. The sequence continues at coordinate 7,133 of DASUAX010000036.1, read as the reverse complement.
TCGGCGTGATCGCCGCGGGCGGCGGCGGGCTCGCCGCGTTGGGCCCCGCCGTGATGCTCGCCCTGCGGAACGCCGCGTACGGCATCTCCCTCGCGCCGATCCTGGCGGGCCGGCTGCACCGGCGGGCAATCGCCGCCCAGTTCGTGATCGACGAGACGACGGCGATGGCGCGGTCGCAGAACGGCGTCGACGCGTCACGGCGCGCGTTCGTCCTCACCGGCATCAGCGTCTGGGTGTGCTGGGGCGCCGGGACGGCGGCCGGGGCGCTGATGGGCGGCGTGATCGGCGACCCGCGCGCACTCGGGCTCGACGCGATGTTCCCCGCGGCGTTCCTCGCGCTGCTCGGGCCCCAGCTGCGCCGGCCGGGAGCGCCCGCCGCGGCGGTCGCCGGGGCCGCGGTCGCGCTGCTCCTCGTGCCCTTCACGCCTGCGGGCGTGCCGGTGATCGCCGCGCTCGCCGGCGTGCTGCCGGGCGTGCTCGTGGCGAAAGGAGCACGGCGCTGAGCTGGGGCGTGCTGGTCGTGCTCTGCGCCGTCTCGTACGGGTTGAAGGCGCTCGGCCCGGTGCTCGCGGGCGGCCGTCAGCTCCGCCCGGGCCTCAACCGCGCGCTCGAGCTCGTCGCGTTGCCCGTGCTGGCCGCGCTGATCGTCGTGCAGACGCTCGGCGACGACCGCCGGCTCGTGCTCGACGCCCGCGCACCCGCGCTCGCGGTCGCGGCGGTGCTCGTCTGGCGGCGGGCGCCGTTTCTGGTCGTCGTGCTCGCCGCCGCGGCGACCGCCGCGCTGCTCCGCCTCGTCGCCTGACACGCCAACTTCCGGCGGAGCGAGACGTCTCCGCGAATACCGTGACGTCTGCGATCGAGCTCGAGGCGCCGCGAGCAGCCGCGCCCAGGGATGCCCGGGCGCTGACGCTCGGCCGCTTCCTCTCGCAGAGGAGCGGCGTGGCCGCGCTCGTCGTCTTCGGGCTCGTCCTCTTCGCCTCGTTCGCCGGCGGGCCGATCGTCAGCGCCCTCGTCGGCCACAACGGCTTCGACCAGTTCCCGTACGCGACGAACGGCGACCTCGACCCGGTCGGATTCTGGGCGCACGTGCCCAAGACCTCCCAGGTGCGCCTCGACGAGTACAGCCTGGTGCTGCCGCCGCCGAAGGGGACGCCCACGACGCTGATGGTGCTCGGCGCCGACGGCCCGCTCGGGCGAGACGAGCTGCTCCGCGTGCTGGACGGCGGGAAGGCCTCGATCGAGATCGGCATCTTCGCCGTCCTCGTCTCGGCCTTGATCGCCGTGCCGCTCGGCTGCATCGCCGGGTTCTACGGGGGTGTCGCCGACGCGGTGATCTCGCGGCTGACGGAGTGGGTGATGGCGTTCCCGCTCATCTTCTTCCTCGTCTACGCAACGGTGCACGTCGCACCGACGCTGCGGCCGATCGGCTGGGGCAGGGTCGTGCCACCGGGCGTCGTCGGGATCGCGCTCCTGATCGGCGTCTTCACCTCGTTCTACCCGTTGCGCCTGATCCGCGGGCAGCTCCTCGTCCTGCGGAACGCGGAGTTCGTCGAGTCGTCGCGCATGGTGGGGGCACCCGATCTCCGGATCATCCGCAAGCACCTCCTCCCCCACCTGGTCCCGATCCTGCTCGTCTGGGGCGCCGTCGCGGTCGCGACCGACATGCTGCTCGAGGTCGGCCTGTCGGTGATCGGCGTCGGCGTGCAGTCCTCGACCGCCACCTGGGGGAACCTGCTCGCGCAGACGACCGGCACGATCTACAGCGCGAGCGTCGGCACGGGCGGCGAGGGCCACCACACCACGTGGCACACCGTCTGGCCGACGGTCGCGATCCTCGTCTCGGTCGTCTCGCTGAACCAGGTGTCGGAAGCGCTGCGCCGCGCCATCGAGCCGTGGCGGACGGGATGAGACGCGTCGGGATGTTCCTCGCCCGCCGCGTCACCGGCGGGGTGCTGACGATCGTCGTGGTCGTGACGCTGACGTTCCTCATGTACTGGGCGCTCTCCCCGCAGCCCGGCCGGTTCATCTACCCGCTGGGGATCAAGACCACGAGCTACCAGCTGAGCGACGGCGCGCACCGGCTCGGTGCCGACCGGCCGAAGCTGACCCAGTACGGCGACTGGTGGTGGCACCTGCTGCACGGCGACTTCGGGCACATGTGGACCGGCGCGACGCTGAGCGACAACGTCGTGACGACGGCGCCGATCGGGCCGACGTTGTACCCGGCGATCCGCGTGACGCTGTCGATCCTGATCGGCGGCGCGATCATGACGGTGCTCCTCGCGATCCCACTCGGCGTGCTCTCTGGAAGGCGGGTCGGCTCGATACCGGACAAGGTGATCGCCGTCGGCGCGCTCGTCGGCGTCTGCACGCACCCGATCGTCACCGGGAAGCTCCTGACGCAGTGGTTCGGCATCGACCTGCACTGGCTTCCCGTCGGCGGCTACTGCACGTTCGTCGAGCACCCGCCGCCGGCGGGCCTGAACCTCCCGCCGAACGTGCACCTGTGCGGTGGGCCGGTCGACTGGACGACCCACATGATCCTGCCGTGGGTCACGTTCGCGTTCCTCTTCCTCGCGCTCTACACGCGCATGATCCGGGCGAGCGTCGCCGAGTCGATCCACGAGGACTACGTGCGGACCGCACGCTCGAAGGGCGCACGCGAACGACGCGTGCTGCTGCGCCACGTGCTACCGAACGCATCCCTGCGCGTCCTGACCATGGTCGGGATGGACATCGGGACGGCGCTCGGCGTGGCCGTGTTCGTGGAGTTCTCGTACGGCTTCTTCGGCCTCGCCCGGCTGTCGATCCTCGCCATGACGGGCGACCCGCTGGCGTCGGCGACCGACCTGCCGATGCTGCTCGCCGTCGTCACGGTGATCGCGCTGATCGTCGTCGTCGGGAACCTGCTCGTCGACCTGCTGTACTCCGTGGTCGACCCGCGCACCGGCACCGCCGCGCGCAGCGGGCAGACGAAGGAGATCGCCGCCGGCGTCATGTAGGGCGGGTCACCCCTGCAGCTCCGAAAGCCATCGTCGCTGCCGGCGGACAGAGGTGCCGAACGCCGCGACGAGCCGGACGATTCCATGCTGTAGTCCGGTCATGGAGATCACGAGGAACGTCAACGAGACCGCCCGCGGCCCTGCCGACTGGTTCACCGGCACGGTCTTCATCGACACGATCGCCGCGGCGCCGCCGCTCGGGGCCGCCGCGGTGCGCTTCACCCCGGGCGCCCGCACCGCCTGGCACACGCACCCGCGCGGCCAGACGATCTGGGTGACCGAGGGCGTCGGCCTCTGCCAGAAGGAGGGCGGCCCGGTGGAGGTGATCCGCCCCGGCGACCGCGTCTTCTTCGAGCCCGGCGAGAACCACTGGCACGGCGCCGCGCCGACGCGATTCATGACGCACATCGCGATGCAGCTCGCGGACGAGAGCGGTAGCCCGGTGACCTGGGGCGAGCACGTCACGGACGAGCAGTACGCGCAGTCGCCCGACGTGACGGAGACGAGTCGCTGATGCGCGGGGCGATCATGTACGGCCCCGGCGACGTGCGGGTGGAGGAGCGTGAGGAGCCGCAGATCCTCGAGCCCACCGACGCGGTCATCCGTGTGTCGGCTGCGTGCGTCTGCGGCTCCGACCTCTGGCCGTACCGAGGGATCGGCAACGACGGCTGGCCGATACCGATGGGCCACGAGTACGTCGGGATCGTGGAGGAGGTCGGCGGCGAGGTCGAGACGATCGAGCCCGGCCAGTTCGTGGTCGGGTCGTTCTGGGCGTCCGACAACACCTGCGAGATCTGCCGCGCCGGTTACCAGAGCGCCTGCGTCAACCGCGTGGCGATGGGCTCGCTCGGAGCGCAGGCGGAGCTGCTGCGCGTCCCGCTCGCCGACGGCACCCTCGTCGCGACGCCCGCCCTCCCGCCGGATGACCTGATCCCGGGGCTCCTCGCGGCCTCCGACGTGCTCGGAACGGGCTGGTTCGCCGCGGTGGCCGCGGGCGCCGGCCCCGGCAAGACGGTGGCCGTCGTCGGCGACGGCGCCGTGGGTCTCCTCGCGGTGCTCGCCGCGAGGCAGCTCGGCGCCGAGCGGATCATCGCGATGAGCCGCCACGAGGCGCGGCAGCGCCTCGCCCTCGAGCTCGGCGCCACCGACGTCGTGGAGGAGCGCGGCGAGGAGGGTGTCGCGCGGATCCGCGAGCTGACCGGCGGCCTCGGCGCCCACTCCGTCGTCGAGGCGGTCGGGACGCAGGAGTCGATGCTGCAGGCGATCCACGCGACCCGGCCGGGCGGGCACGTCGGCTTCGTGGGCGTCGCGCACGACGTCGCGATCCCGGGCATGGATCTCTTCTGGAGCCTCGCGCACGTCCACGGCGGCCCGGCGCCGGTCCGGCGCTTCCTGCCCGAGCTGATCGACCTGATCTGGAGCCGCCGGATCGACCCGGGCAGGGTCTTCGACCTCGAGCTCCCGCTCGACGGCGCCGCCGAGGGCTACGCAGCGATGGACGAGCGGCGCGCGATCAAGGTGCTGCTGCGCCCTTGACGCCCTGTGGCCAGATCTCGTCGCCGACCGAGATGGTGCCCCCGGAGAGGATGTCCGCCCTCAGCCCGCCGCGATGGACGAGCGGGCGCAGCAGACCGGGCCGTGCGAGCCTCTCGAGGTGAGCGCACGGCTCCGCGAGGCGCCGCCCGACGCACTCGACGGCCCCGACGCGGAACTGCTGCCCGACGAGGGCGTTCAGCGAGATCCCCGTCGTGACGATGTTGCGGCGCGCGTCCTGCCAGGGCAGCTCGATCGCGTCGAGCACCTCGCCTTCCACGAGCGTGAGCTCGTACCCGCGGCCGGGCGCGCTGAACGTTCCGGCGCCGTTCGCGTAGCGATCGCCGGCGAGCCCGCGGCCGGGTAGCGCCTCGGCCGACTCGACGCGTTCCAGCGGCGACTCCGCAGCCGGCGCGACCAGGATCGCGGCGACCGCACCGGCACCGGCGGTCGTGCCGTCGGGCGCCCGGGTCGGCAGGTGCAGGTCGAGCGGCGTCGGCATCCAGCCGGCGACGATCCGGGCGCGCTCGTCGTAGGCGCCGGACGGGTCAAGCCAGACTCCCGAGGGCGACCCGAACATGAGCACGGCGTGCTCCCCGTCGCGTCCGTCGACGACCGCGATCCACTGACCCGCCCAGTCGAACGCGGCCGGTTCGGCGATCGGGACGAGCCCGAGGTTCCGCTCTGCGAGCCACTGCCGGAAGAAGCGCAGCGGCTCGGTGCCGGTGGGCGCCTCGGGCGCGCGGAAGCCGAGCACCTCGCCGAGGCACTCCCGGAGATCGTCGGCGAGCGTGAGACTGGAAGTCGTCATGACCGGCAGAAACGGGTTGCCACCTCGACGAGCGTACGCGCCACGACCTCGCTGTCACGAAGGCTGACTCGCTCCTCGACGGCATGGGCGCCTTCGCCGCCGGGGCCGAACAGCACCGTCGGGATCCCGGCGGCCGCGATCAGCCCCGAGTCTGCCCAGTAACTCGCCCCGCCGATCGCCGGCTCCGCCCCCGTCACCGCTGCGGCTGCCGACCGAACGGCTTCGACGATCTCGTGGCCGGCGTCGACCTCGAGCGGCTCCCGGACGAGCAGCGTCCGCCGCTCGGCGACGAGCTCGGCGTCCCCGCCGCGGCAGCGGGAGAGGAGCTCGTCGAGCTCGCGCTCCACGTCCTCCGTCGTCTCGCCGGGAAGCGTCCGCCGCTCGAGCGTCACGAGGCAGCGGTCCGGATAGCTGGACAGCTCGCGACCACCTTCGATCAACGACGCGTGCACCGAGGCGCGGCCGAGCAGGGGGTGCGTCGGCGCCGCGAGCCGGTCGTCGAGCCTGCCGAGCTCGACCAGCACCGGGCCGGACTTGACGATCGCGTCGACGCCGAGCGCGGGCCGCGAGCCGTGCGCGGCACGACCTCTCACCTCGACCTCGCTCCAGACGAACCCCTTGTGCGCGACGACGACCTCCAGCTCGGTCGGCTCGGTGACGACCGCGGCGTCGGCATGGACCGACTGCAGCACGTCCTTGATGCCGGTGCTCGCGGCCTCCTCGTCCGCGACCGCGGCGACGACCACGTCGCCGGCCAGGTCGAGACGCGCAGCGTCACGGGCGGCGATCAGCGCAGCGGCGACGCCGGCCTTCATGTCGTACGAGCCACGACCGTAGAGCCAGTCGCCGTCGACATGCGGGACATGCGGATCCGTCATCCCCTCCACTCCGACGGTGTCCAGGTGCCCGCAGACGAGAAGCGACCGGCCGCCGCCCGACCCGCGTGCACGGACGATCACGCTCGGTCGCGCAGGCTCCCCGACGACGGCGACGTCGAGGCCGGCGGCGCGGCCCCAGTCGGCGACGAACGCCGCTGCCGCCGCCTCCCCCGCCCCGCCCTCGACGAGCGACGGGTTGACGGAGTCGATTGCGACCAGCTGCGCGAGCAGGTCGGTGAGCTCCGACGGCACCGCCGCATCCTACGAGTGGCGGCTCACGAGACCGCGTCGACGGAAAGGCGCAAATGCGGTGGCGCCAGGGTGCACCGTATGGACGGCGGCCTGCCCGGCGCTCTCGGGAGCCCGCTCGAACGCGAGCATCGCCAGATCGACGCGGCGCTCGAGGAGTTCGCATCCGTCGGCGGCACCGAGCCGCTGAGCCGCGCAATCGCCGCGCTTCGGCGTCACATCTACCTCGACTCGCCCGCAGACCCAGCCGACGGGCATCGTCCCAGGGCTGCGCTCGGAGCCTTCCTCGAAGAGGCACGGCTCGCGACCGCCGCACATGGAGCGGGCTCATAACCCGGACGTCGCAGGTTCAAATCCTGCCCCGCTATCTCTCGAAGAGGCCCGCTCAGCGGGCCTCTTCACTACGCGCGACCGGCGTGTCCCCCTCAACCGCCGCGGCGAGCGTTTGCGCTTCAGCTCGCTCCGATTGAGCGTTCCGACTTCGGGCTCGCGCGCGCGATAGAGGCGAGCTTCCTCGACGAGCCCGTCGCGGAACTCGGCGAGCGCGGCAGCGAGGACGTCGATCTTGTTCAGCGAGTTCTCAACGTCGAGCTCAGAGTCGACCTCGAACTCGAGGTTGATCCGCTGCGAGCAGTCCGCGATCTCGAGGATGATGCGCGG
>DASUAX010000035.1:0-8169 GCA_035763525.1 Gaiellaceae bacterium | reverse complement strand
ATCATCTCCGCTGCGGACCTCGGCCGAGCGCTGGAGGTGCGGCCGCGCCGTGCCCGGCGGCCCGCCGCGCGTGGCGGGGAGGATGCGGGTCAGCCGGTCGCGTGCCGGCGCGATGAGCGGCTACGCGAGTCCCTTCTTCCGCAGCTCCTCGACAAATTCGACCGCCCCGGTTGCGCATCCGCCCTGCGGCGCTAACCGTCACCGCTCTCCGGCGGCCCGACCTCCACTTTCCCGTCGCGCACCCTCGTCCGCAGCCTGACCGCGGGGAGGCGGCGGGCGCCGACTGCCGGAAGGTGTGGTTCACGCGCACGCCGTAGCCGAAGCTGAGCTCCCCGCCGAGATAGACCCGGCGGCGCTGACGAGGTAGCCGGCACCAGGGCGCGCGCGAGCGCGCGGCCGCGCGGTGGGTCAGCCGTCGCGGGCGGGAGCCCGGAAGACGAGGTCCTGCTGCTCCGGGTGGCGGCGCAGATAGGCCGAGACGAACGCGCACTGCGGGACCAGCTCGAGGCCGCGGCTGCGGATGTCGCTGAACGCGTCCGTGAGCAGCCGCGAACCGAGCCCTCGGCCTCTGAGAGCAGGGTCGACCTCGGTGTGGGTCAGCACGAGGGCGCCGGGCTCCGGTCGGTAGGCAAGGAAACCCGCGGGCAGCTCGTCCAGCCAGAGCTCGTACCGCAGCTTCTCCGCGTTGTCGGTGACCCGAGGCTCACCCGTCACGATGGCTTCCCGGTACCCGCGCTCCGATCTTCCAGTCATCAGACACGACGCGACGACTAGGTTGTTGTGAGACTCTTCACGGCGGCCGAGCTCCAAAGGAGGTGGCAGATGGCGAGAGCAGTCGACGAGGCACACGACGTGCTGCAAGACCGTGAGCAGGCGCTGCGTCTCCTGCGCATGATGCTGCTGATCCGGCGGTTCGACGAGCGTGCCGAAGAGCAGTACACGCGCGCGCGCATCGGCGGCTACTGCCATCTGTCGATCGGCGAGGAGGCGGCGAATGTCGGCACGATCGACTGCCTCGAAGCCGACGACTACCTGTTTGCGAGCTACCGCGACCACGCTGCGGCGCTCGCCGTAGGGAGCTCCCCCGCGGCCGTGATGGCCGAGCTCTTCGGCAAGGAGACGGGTGTTGCGCGCGGGTACGGCGGCTCGATGCACCTGCTCGACGTCGATCGTCGCTTCCTCGGCGGTTGGGGCATCGTCGGGGGTCATCTGCCGATCGCGGTCGGCGCCGCGCTCGCGCTCGACTACCGGGACGTCGCCGGTGCCGTGCTCTGCCAGTTCGGTGACGGCGCCACCAACATCGGTGCGTTTCACGAAGCTCTGAACCTCGCCGCTCTCTGGGGCCTGCCCATCGTCTTCCAGGTGATCAACAACCTCTACGGCATGGGCACGTCCGTGGAACAGTCATCGGCGGAGCCCGAGCTCTACAAGCGCTCCTGCGCCTACCGGATGCACGGCGAACGGGTCGACGGAAACGACCTGCTGGCCGTCCGGGAGGCGGCCGGCCGACTGCTCACCCGAGCACGCGAGGAGTCCAAGCCCGCTCTGCTCGAGACGACGACCTACCGCTTCCGCGGCCATTCCGTGGCCGACGCCGGCAAGGCCTACCGCACCGCCGAGGAGCTCGCTTCCTGGCGCGAGCGCGACCCGATCACGCGGTACGCCGAGCTCCTGCGCGAGCACGACCTGCTCGAAGACGGGCAGCTCGAGAGCATGCGGAAGGAGGTCGCCGACGAGATCAGCGAAGCGATCCGTGAGGCCGCCGCCGCGCCGGCGCCCGAACCGGACCGGCTGTACGAGAACGTCTACGGCGACGAGAGCTGGCGCGAGCAGTTCGCGCGGATGGACACGGCGGCGCCGTTCGGCGAGCGGCTGGAGACGCGAACGTGGCAGAGCTGACCTATCGCGAGGCGCTCAGGCGGGCGCTCGACGAGGAGCTCGAGCGCGACGACCGCGTCTTCCTGATGGGGGAGGAGATCGGCCGTTTCGAGGGGTCGTACAAGGTGACCGCGGGGCTGTGGGCCAAGTACGGGCCCAAGCGCGTGCGCGAGACGCCGATCTCGGAGGAGGGGTTCGTGGGCGCCGGCATCGGCGCCGCGATGCTCGGCCTCCGGCCCGTCGTCGAGATCATGACGATCAACTTCATCCTCGTCGCCCAGGACATGGTCGTGAACCATGCGGCGAAGATCCGCTACATGTTCGGCGGCAAGGTCGGCGTGCCGATGGTGATCCGCACGCCGGGAGGCGCGGGCGCGCAGCTGACGGCGCAGCACTCACAGTCGCTCGAGGTCTGGTTCGCCCACGTGCCGGGGTTGAAGGTCGTCGCGCCGTCGAACCCGGCGGACGCCTACGGCCTGCTGAAGTCGGCGATCCGCGACGACGACCCGGTGCTCTTCGTCGAGAACCTGGTGCTCTACAACGTGACCGGCAGCGTCCCCGAGCCGGAGGAGGACTTCACCGTTCCCCTGGGCCGCGCGCACGTCGCCCGCGAGGGCGCCGACCTCACGATCGTGGCGCACTCCTACACCGTGCGGCGCGCGCTCGCCGTCGCCGACCGCCTGGCCCGGAGCGGCCTGGAGGCCGAGGTGATCGACCTGCGGACGTTGCGTCCGCTCGACGTCGACACGGTGGTCGAGTCGGTGAGAAAGACGAACCGTGTCCTCATCGCCGAGGAAGGATGGGCCACCTACGGTGTCGGAGCCGAGCTCGCCGCCCGGGTCGGACGTGCCTGCTTCGACGACCTCGACGCCCCGCCGGAACGGGTTGCCGGCGCAGAGGTGCCGATGCCCTACGCCAAGCCGCTCGAGCTTGCCGCGCTCGCGCTCGAGGACAAGGTGGAGGCGGCGGCCCGCTCGCTGCTCGCCGAGTGCGGCCTCGTGGGGACCGGGTAGCGAGCCATGGCCGTCGAGGTCCCGATGCCGCGTCTGAGCGACACGATGGAGCAGGGCACCGTCGCTCGCTGGCTGAAGCACGAGGGCGATCGCGTCGTCGAGGGCGACGTGATCGCCGAGATCGACACCGACAAGGCGACGATGGAGCTGACGGCGTTCGAGGACGGCGTGCTGCTGAAGATCCTCGTCGGCGAGGGCGAGTCGGCCGACCTCGGCACGCCGATCGCGCTGATCGGCTCCGAGGGGGAGGAGGTCCCCGAGACGGCCGCCCGCGAGGACGACGCGCCCGAGCGAGAGCCCGCGGCCGAGGCTCCCTCCGAGCGGCCCCGGGCCGCGCCCGAGCCGGCCGAGCCGCCGGCGAGCGAGCAGCCGCCGGCGAGCGACGAGGTGAAAGCCAGCCCGATCGCTCGCCGGATGGCGATGAACGCCGGCCTCGACCTGCGTGGCCTGGCCGGCCGGGGCAGCGGTCCTGACGGTCGCATCGTCAAGGTCGACGTGGAGCGTGCCCTGGGCGGCAAGGACGTCTCGGCCGAGCGGTCGGCCGCCGCACACGCGACCGCTCCGGCCGGTCCTCCGACGGCGACGGAGGAGGTCGTGGACGCAACGCCCATGCTGCGCGCCGTCGCGCAGCGCATGAGCGAATCGAAGGCGACCGTGCCGCACTTCTACCTCAACGCCGAGATCGACGTCAGCCGCACGCTCGAGGTGCGCGCCGAGCTCAACGAGGCACTTGCCGGCGAGGGCGAGAAGATCAGCGTCAACGACCTCGTCGTTCGAGCGGTTGCGCTCGCGCTGATCGAGCATCCCAAGTTCCACCGCAGCTGGAACGACGGCAAGCTCGTGCTGCACAAGAGCGCCCACGTCGGGATCGCGGTCGCACTCGACGACGGCCTGATCGTCCCGGTGCTTCGGTCGGTCGAGCAGAAGAGCGTGCGGGAGATCGCGCGTGAATCGCGCGACCTCGCCGAGCGCGCCCGCGCGGGCAAGCTCAGACAGAGCGAGATCGAGGGAGGGACCTTCACCGTCTCGAACCTCGGCATGTTCGGCATCCCCAGCTTCAGCGCGGTCGTGAACCCACCCGAGCCGGGCATCCTCGCCGTCGGCGCCGCCGTCAGGCGCGCCGTCGTCGAGGGGGAGGCCGTCGAGATCCGCTCGATCATGGCCGTCACGCTCTCCGTCGACCACCGTGCGACCTCGGGCGCGGAGGGCGCGCGCCTGCTCGCGTCGATCAAGAGCCGCCTCGAGCAACCGCTCCTGCTGCTGGCATGAGTTCGAGGTAGATTCGGGCGATGCAGCTTGCCGACCTGATGATCACTGACGTGCTCGCGATCGCGCCGGAGACGACGATCGCGGCTGCGGCCCAGGGCATGATCGACCGTGAAACGAGCGCCGCCGTCGTCCTCGACGAGGGCGCGCTGGTCGGGGTCATCTCGGAGCGCGACCTGATGCGCGCGATCCCGGAAGGATGCCCCGCCGACACGCCTGTCTCCGAGCGCATGACGCGCCACGTGACGACGGCATCGCCGAGGACGAGCGTCCCGGAGGCCATGGCGATCATGATCGAAGGTCGCTTCCGTCACCTCCCGGTCGTCGAGGAGGGACGCGTGCGGGGAATCGTCTCGATGCGCGACCTGATGTCCTGGACATCGCTGCGACTGCGGCTGGGTCCCGTCGAAGGCGACGACGACGTCGACAGTGCAGAGCTCCTCGCGTCGATCCATCGCCTGCGGACGGGCGCCAACTGAGCGGGCCGCCGTTGCGCGCTACTGCGCGCGCTTCGCGGTCTGGCGTGCGGCGATCAGCAGCGGGTCGTAGACGCCCGAGAACGGCGGTGCGTAGCCGAGGTCGAGCAGCTCCAGCTGTTCGAGGTCGAGGCCGCACCAGATCGCGGTCGCGAGGACGTCGATGTGCTCCGGCTTCTCGACGGGAGTCTTGCCTCGCTGACGGGTCTTCGGCCGGTCGTCCCTCGGCGAAGCCTCGCTCTCGCCTGGTGCGGCCTCTCGTAACGTTTGACCGGAAACGTGACCGCACGTGGAGGCCGCACTATTCGGCCGCTTCGCGGCCGCCGGCCGCAGGGCGGCCGGGGTAGTGCGGCGTCGCACAACGCTCCCTTCCCGGTGCAACGTTACGAGAGGCCGCACTAGGCGGTTTCACCGCAAGCACATCAGCGCCGGCACGGATGCGGGTGCCGGGAGCGAGCGCGACGATGTTGCCATGACCCGGTCGATCCCCGCCGAACGGCTGCCCGCGCGCCGGCGGATGCGCGGAGCGCATCCGACGAGCGGTGCGGCGCTGCGGCAGCGCGTGCTCGGGGAGCGCGGGCGGATCTCGCGGCGTTCACGGATCCGCGAGCTCGTGCTCGGGTTCCAGGACGGCCTGCTGGTGCCGCTGGCGGTCGTCACCGGGCTGGCCGGCGCGGACGCCGCGGCGGCAACGGTCGTCGTGGGCGGTCTGGCGGAGGCTGCGGCGGGTGCGGTCGCGATGGGGACGGGCGCCTACCTCGCGAGCCAGGCGGAGAATCAGCTCTTCGCGAACGAGATCGCCGACGAGGAGCAGGAGCTCGCCGACCACCCGGAAGTGGAGCAGCTCGAGCTCGAGATCCTGTTGCGCGAGGAAGGACTTGCCGCGGAGGACGCCGCCGAAGCGGCCGAGATCATCTCGCGCTCGCCGCTCGCGCATGTCAAGACGAAGGTCGAGAAGGAGCTCGGGCTCCCGTACGGCGAGCAGGAGACCGCACTCGGAGACGCACTCGTCGTCGGCGGCATGTACGCGCTCGCGGCGGCGATCCCGCTCTGGCCCTACTTCCTGTGGAGCGTCGGCACTGCGCTCGTGGTCTCGCTCGTCGCCACCGGTGTCGCGCTGTTCGCGCTCGGGTTGTTCAGCGGCCGTGTCGTCGGCACGGCTCTGCTGCGGAGCGGGATTCGGGTCCTGCTGATCGGCGGCACGTCGGCTGCGATCGGCTGGCTGATCGGGACGTACATCCCGGAGCTGTTCTGACAGAGGTCATCGACTCGAAAGCGAGGTGTCCAAGATGCGTCCGACGGAGCCCTTCCGGCGAGAGCACGAGGAGTTGAAGTCGCACATCGAGCACATCCGGCAGGCGGCGCGCCGGCTTCCGCGCCTGGACCACGAGGAGCGCGAGGCGGTCGTCGATCGTATCGTCGACTTCCTTCGGGGCACGCTGGTTCCGCATGCGAAGGCCGAGGAAGAAGTCCTGTACCCCGAGTGGTCGAAGCTGCTCGGCTTCGACGACGCGGCGATCCCGATGGTGCACGACCACGAGGCGATCGTCGCGAGGGTCGAGCGGCTCGAGGAGACCGACGTCGACGACGTCGACACGCTGCAGGAGCTGCTCTACGGTCTGCACGCGCTCATCGCCGTCCACTTCGAGAAGGAGGAGGAGATTCAGCTCCCGGCCTTCGACGCCGCCCCGCCCGGGGTGACGCAGGCAGTTCTCGAGCGCATGGAGGCCCTGGCCGGAGCGGCCAACCACCACCATCACTAGCCGGCGCGCAACTCCTCGAGACGGCGGTGGACGAGTGCGACCGCACTGCCGCCTTCGCCGACCGCGGCGGCGACGCGCTTTGCGGAGCCGCTGCGGGCGTCGCCGGCGGCGAAGAGGCCCGGCACGCTCGTCTCGAGCGCGAACGGGTCGCGGTCGAGCGGCCAGCCCTCGGGCCGTCGGTCGCTGTCGAGCAGGTCGGGACCGGTGAGGACGTAGCCGGCGCCGTTGACGCGTACCCCGACCTCGCCGGCCCAGGCCGTGTGGGGGACGCCGCCGAGGCAGAGGAAGAGCGCGCGTGCCGGCACCTGCGTCGTTCCGCCTGCAGAATCGGTGAGCGTGACGGCGGCGAGTCGCCCTCCGGCGTCGTCGAGGGCGGTGACCTGCGTGCGCAGGCGGACCTCGACCAGCGGGTGGCGCTCGATCCGCTCGACGAGGTAGGCCGACATCTTCTCGGCGAGCGAGCCGCCGCGGACGGCCATCGTTACGCGCGCGCCCGCGGCGGCGAGGTTCATGACGGCCTGTCCGGCCGAGTTGCCGGCGCCGACCACGACGACGGGATCGCCGCCGCAGCGCGCGGCTTCGCTGCGGCCGGCACCGTAGTAGACGCCCCGGTCGAGCAGCTCGTCGACGCCGGCCACCTCGAGTCGCCGCCACTGCATCCCGGTGGCGGCGAGCACCACGTCGGCGGTGACCTCGCAGCCGCCCGCGAGTCGAAGCAGCGGCCTGCCGTCCCGGGTGCCGCTGCCGACGACACCGCGCAGGAGCACGAGCTCCGCGCCGAACCGTTCGGCCTGCCGGCCGGCGCGCCGGGCGAGCTCCGCGCCGCCGATCCCGTCGACGAACCCGAAGAAGTTCTCGATCAGGGATGTATGCGACGCCTGGCCACCCGGCACGTCCGCGTCGACGACGAGCGTCGAGAGCCCGTCGGAGGCGGCGTAGACCGCCGCGCCGAGGCCGGCCGGGCCGGCGCCGACGATCACTGCGTCGTAGTGGCGGGCCGAGGGCGGATCCGACAGGTGCCACGCCTCTGCGAGCGACGAGACGGAGGCTCCCCCGTGCACGGCGTCCCCGTCGAGCACGAGCGGGAGCCCGGCTCCCGAGAGGCCTCGTTCGCCCAGCAGCCGCTCCGCCTGCTCGCTCCCGGCTTCCAGCCATTCATAGGGCTGGGCGATCCGCGTCAGGAAGTCGCGGAGACGATGGTGTTCCGGGTCGAGCGTGTGGCCGACGACCTCGACCATGGGGCGCACTGGGCTCAAGGCGGGGCTCCTCCTGGGGGCGGCGAGAGCGCGAACGTTATGCCCACGGGCGCGCGGGGGAGAGTATCTCTCGATGGCCGAGCCGGTGTGCTCTCACCTCGACCGGATCGAGCTCCTCGATCCGCCCGCCTCGATCGCGGGCTGCGAGGAGTGCCTGAAGGCCGGCAGCGGCTGGGTGCACCTGCGCATGTGCCAGACCTGCGGGAAGATCGGCTGCTGCGACTCGTCGCCGAACAGACACGCGAGCCGGCACGCGCACGAGGCCGACCATCCGGTCGCCCGCTCCGTCGAACCGGGCGAGGACTGGAGCTGGTGCTACATCGACGAGGCGATGTTCGTCGTCGCCTCCGGCTGAGTCGCAACCGGCCGGTGAGCCGGCTCACGGCGCGGCGGCGAGGTCGTCGCGGACGTCGTGCTCCCAGATCGGCTGCCGGGTGCCGAAGGGGAGCGTCTCCAGGATCGTCGCGTACCGCGCGTCGCGCGCTTGCTGCTCCGGGCCGTCGGGGAGGTAGAAGAC